>JBIJED010000004.1:0-21004 GCA_044343785.1 Azospirillales bacterium
CCCTCGGGCCCTGTTCACGTGGACAGCTACCATCGGGCCGCCGGTCATTGACCGGCGCCGCCACGACGCCCGACCCTCACGGGCACAAGGGGTGAAGGCGATGGGCCGCCCATGCTATCCTCCGTTGCAAGGGAGGTGCGCATGACGGCCCTTCAGCGCTACTGGATGACCCTCGACGAGTTCCTCGACTGGGACCCGCCCGACGAGAGCGGCGGGGCGTGGGACCTGCTCGACGGGGAACCGATCATGCAGGCGAACCCGACCGAGACGCACGGGGGGCTGCAGGCCGCCCTGACCGTCCTCATCGGCGGTGCCGTCCGCCGGAACCGGCCCGAGTGCCGGGCCATCGTCGAGGCTGGCGTGCTGCCACCGAACCACCGCAACATGAACTACCGACAGGTCGACGTCGCGGTGACCTGCGCACCGGCGAAGCGGGGCAACCGTTACGTCGAGGCCCCGGTCCTGCTGGTCGAGATCCTGTCTCCGGGCAACCGCCTGCGCACCCGCGACAACGCCACGATCCTCGCCGGCCTCCCCTCGGTGGAGGAGATCGTGCTGGTCGACAGCGAGCGGGTGGCGGTCGAGGTCCGGCGGCGCGGACCGGACGGGCGCTGGAGCGACGCCGACGAGCGCCACGGGCCGGGCGGGCGGCTGGTGCTGGCGACGATCGGGCTCGACGTGGGGGTGGACGAGATCTACGCCGGGCTGGGGTTCGACTGAGGGGCCGCGTCGCGGTCCGTTCTCGCCTCATGGTTCGACAGGCTCACCATGAGGCGCGCCCGGCCTGTCAGCTTTTGCGGGTTCCAAACGGCAGCCAAGCCGGGCGCGCCTCGTTCTGAGCCTCCTCATCCTGAGCCTGTCGAAGGACGAGGCGGCGAGACGTCCCCACCCCTCACCCTCTCGGCGCGTAGGGTGGATCCGTCTCCGGCCCGGGCAGCCCGAAATGGACGCGTTGCCCGTCCCACGACAGCCGACCGTCCTGCACCTCCCGGCACAGCTCGACCTCCGTCGAGAGCATGTAGACGGCGTGCAGGAGGCACTGGACGGCATCGACGCCGCCGGCCCGGCTTAGCCGATCGGTGAGGGGGCCGCGGATCTCGAAAGGGCAGAACCAAGTCCCGTCCGGCTCCACGAAGGGTCTCCCGATCCGGACGACGACCGCGCCGCCGCCGTCGACCGGATAGGTGCGCTCGGCGACGACGTCGGTCAGAGGAGGAAGGCGGATGGTCATTGTCGTGCCTCGCCGTCGGTGGAGCCGACGAGACACTCGCTCACCGCGGCCGGAAGCGCCAGCCCGCCGCCAGCCCCTTCAGCACCACGCCCAGCCGCCGCCGCCCGCCCGGCCGGGCCGCGCCCAGCACCGCCCGGCGCAGCGTGCCCAGCACCACCCGCGCCTGTCCGCTCATGCCGTAATGCCGGCCGGCGACGTACACCTCGTTGCGGTAGAGGTAGTAGAGCCGGTCGATGCGCGCGGGGTCCGTCTCCGCGTGGCTGTCGGGCGGGCCGCCGGACGCGCGGGCGTGGACCACCCGGCTGCCCGCCACCATCCAGGCGGGGCGCCACGCGGTCGCCCGCAGGGTCCAGTCCGCGTCGTCGCCCCACATGACGAAGTCGGCCGACGGCGGCGCGATCCGGGTCAGCGTTTCACGTGGAACGAGGATCGACACGAACGTCGCCCGCCGGATCTTGACCAGCCCCTCCGCCAGCCGACGGTCCCAGTCGGCGTAGCGGCCCTCCGGCCGGCGGAGGTCGGGCTCCGGCACGTTCATCGACCGGCCGTCCGGCCCCACCGCCCGGCTGATGAGGAAGGAGGCCGGCTCGTCGACCGTCGCTGCCGCGTGAAGAAGCGCCGCCAGGGCGCCCGCGTCCGGGATCACGTCGTCGTCCATGATCCATGCGAAGTCGGCCCCGCTCTCCGCCCCGGCGAGGAAACAGGTGCGGAAGCCGGCCGACGCGCCGTCGTTGCGGTCGGCGCGGCGGTGGTCCAGCGGCACGCCCTCCCACCGGTCGCGCCCGGCCAGGAGGTCGTCCGTGCCGTCGGTCGAGGCGTTGTCGATCACCAGGATCCGGCCGGGGGGCCGGGTCTGTCCCGCGATCGCGGAGAGGCAGCGGGCCAGGAGATCCTTGCGGTTCCAGGTCAGGACGACAGCGACGACCGAGGGGGCGCCGACCGAGGGGGCGCCGACGGTTGCGTGACCGGTCATTCGCCCCCCCCGACCTCCACGGAACCCGCCCGCCGGCCCATCACCGCCCGGCGGCGCGCCACGGCCACGGCGAGGTTGGCGCTGCCCGCCACCGCGCGGACGTCGTCGCCCACCAGCACACCGTCGTTCCCGCTGCCGTCGAGCAGGTTCCCGACCAGCGTGATCCCGACGATGGCGTCCTCCAGCCGGCGCCCGTCGCGGGTCGGCCGCGTCCCCTCGCCGCCGCGCACGAAGATCCCGGCGTGCCCCACCCGCTTCGACACGTCCGACAGCACGTTGCCCGTGACGGCCACGAACCGCGGCGCGTAGGTCTGGTAGTTGTTTTCCTGCGCCAGATAGATGCCGGCCGCCGCGGTCCCGGTGATCACGTTGCCGGCGATCGAGACGTGGTGCGCGCCCAGGCAGGCGATGCCCCGCGCCTTCCCGCCCGCCACGAGATTGCCGGTGATCGCCACGTGCGAGACCACGTCGCCGTCCTTCTGATAGCCGACGCAGGCGATCCCGTCGTCGCCCGTCGCGAGGCACCGGTTGCCGGCCACGATGCCCTGCCGGCTGCGCTCGGTGAGGTGGATGCCGTCGGCGAAGGTCTCCTCGATCAGGCAACCGGTGATGCGGAACCCGGCGCAGTCGCGCAGCAGGATGCCGCCGCTCGCCACACCCCGCACCGTCACCCCGTCGATCGTCAGCCCCGTGCAGCCGCCGCCCCTGAGGCCCATGGCCCGGTCCGACGAACTGCGCTTCTGCGCGCTGCCGGCGATCGTGACCTCCCGCACCGCGACGTCCGGACCTTCGAGGAACAGCGAGCTGCGCTCGGGGTTGCGGCTGACGAGCCGGGCGCCGCCCTGCGCGCGCAGCGTGGTGCGCGCCCGGACGACGAGGTTGTCCGAATAGCCGAAGTCGCCCGGCGACAGCAGCACCTCGCCGCCGCCGGCGGCGGCGACGGCGTCCAGCGCGGCCTGGAGGGCCGCGGTGTCGTCGCCGCCGGCCGAGCGGACGAGGGTGCGGAGCTGTGCCATGGTCGCCCGGTCGCTCAGGCGGGGCCGTCGGGACGGAGCGTCAGGTGATGCATCCCGCCGCCCCCCGCGCGCGCCGACCAGCGATAGCCGGGCATGCGGTCCGGCCGCCGGTCGCTCTCGGCGTAGATGAGACGCACCCGCGACCGCACGTCCGGCGCCAGCGCCCGGAGCAGGTCGATCTCCAGCCCCTCCACGTCCACCTTCAGCACGTCGATGACGCCCCGCTCGGCGAGGATCGCGCGCAGCGTGGCGTTGATCTCGACGCAGTCGACCGTGATCCGGTCCTTCAGCGCGAGCCCGATCCCGCCGTAGCGGCCCGTTTCCTCCCAGCCGAAGGTCACCGGCCCGTCCGCCAGCCCGACCGCGACCGGGTTCACCGTCAGCCGGTCGGCGAAGGGGGCCGTGTTCACGGCGAGCCGCTCCAGGTTCCGGGGAAGCGGCTCGAAGGCGTAGACCCGGGCCTGCCGGTCGCGGGTCAGGAACCAGAGGGAGGCCAGCCCGATGTTCGCCCCGAGGTCCACCGCCGTACGCAACGGCGCGCCGCAGGCGTAGTCCTCGCGGCAGAAGATCTCGTTCACCGTGAGGAGGTCGTGGTGGCTGAAGAGCCACGGCCGGATGGTGCCCAGCGGCGTGCGTACCGGCAGCGTCCGCGGATAGGTTCCCGTGCCGAGCAGGTAGTCGAACAGCGGCCGGGGGAACGTGGGCAGGCGCCGGGACATGCGCAGCAGGGCGCGATAGTGCTGCGGCCGCGCCATGGCGTCCAGGATCGTCTCGAACGAACGTCCGCCGATCTTCATGGCAGGGACCTTTCGGGCAGCGGGCCGGTGGCATCGGGCACCTGCGGGTCGGCGGTCTCCGACAGGGCGACCAGCCGGGCCGCGGCGCACGCGCCGACGAACAGGATGAGCGGGAAGATCGCCCGCGATTCGTAGAGGTAGTTGAGCCGCACGAGGTCGGCGAAGGTGAACCAGAGGACGGGGTAGAGGCCGTACGCCATCGGAGCGCCGAGGCGCGCGCTGCGGTGCGCGACCAGCAGCAAGACCACGAGGCCGAGATAGGCCGCCACGCCCCACCAGCCGAAGTCCGACATGAAGGTCTGGAGCCCGCCGGGGTTGGTCAGCTCCTGGCTGCGGACGCCGAACCGCTCCAGCGTGTCGAACAGGATCGATTCGTCCGGGAGCTCTGACAGCCCGAACCGGTAGAGCATCCGCGACATGCCGACCGACCAGAACGACGTCTGCCAGAAGAACTGCTCGGTGAGCGTCAGGTAGAGCTTGTTGGTGACGTCGACGTAGTAGCTGAAGAACCGCTCCAGGTTCCACGCGATGATGAAGTCGAGGCTGAACTGCGACAGGCCGCCGCCGGTGTCCGCGAACTTCGACCAGAAGCTCCGGAATATCTCGGTCGACAGGAAAAAGACGGGCACGAAGCCGACGATGGCGAAGAGGCGGCCCCAGCCGATGCGGATGCGGCCCATCAGGGTGAGGACCACCATCAGCGGCAGCAGGAACTCCAGCAGCGCGAGGCGCTCGCCCACCAGCACCGCGCGCATCAGCACGAGGAGCCCGAGGAGCGCCAGCGTGCGCACGATCCGCTCGCCCCGCAGCAGCCCGATCGCGACGTAGGGGCCGAGGAACCAAATGTGCAGCTGGGTGAGGATGAACAGCCCCTCCCCCTCGGCCACGACCGATTTCATCGAAAAGACGCCGCCGCCGATCCGCGGCAGGACGTTGACGAGAAGGTAGAGGTTGGCGCCGATCGCCCCCCATATCGCGAGGCGACAGAAACCGAACAGCACCGCCTCGTACCGCCCGGCGGGGTCGGGCACGTACCAGGGCGTGGGGAACAGCATCCGGTAGAAGGCCCAGACCGCCAGCTGGACGACGGCGAACCCGAAGCAGAAGGCGAGGTGCGAGCCGGCGTCCCAGTACTTGACGACCCCTGAATACTCCATCGGCCAGAGGTAGGGCAGGGTCGTCAGCAGGACGACGGCCGCCAGCGGAAAGCCGGGGTCGGCGAGGTCCGCCCCCCGCGAGCGGCGGGGCGTGCCGTCGGTCGCGTCGGTCGTCACCAGGCGCCGTCCCGGTCCAGCACCACGCGGACCGTCCGGAACAGGATCGTCACGTCTTGCCAGAGCGACCAGTTGCGCACGTACCAGCTGTTCAGCTGCACCCGGCGGGCATAGTCGAGCCCGTTGCGCCCGCTCACCTGCCACAGGCCGGTGATGCCGGGATCGACCTCGTAGTAGTAGACGATGTCCTCCCCGAACCGGGGAATCTCGTCCGGCACGATGGGGCGCGGGCCCACGAGGCTCATCTCGCCGCGCAGCACGTTGATGAGCTGCGGCAGCTCGTCGAGGCTGGTCCGCCGAAGGAAGCGGCCGACCGGCGTGACGCGCGGATCGTTCCGGAGCTTCTGGTCGCGCGCCCATTCCGCCCGCGCCGCGGGATCGCGGGCGAGCAGGTCGGCGAGGCGCCGGTCGGCGTCCGCCACCATGGTCCGGAACTTCAGACAGACGATGCGCCGCCCGCCGCGCCCCACCCGCTTCTGTCCGAACAGCGTCGGCCCGCCGTCCCGCCGGATCATCAGCGCGAGCACGCCGAACAGCGGGGCCAGCGCCACGAGGAGGATCGCGGACACGGTCACGTCGAAGCAGCGCTTGAGGATGCGGGCGTGCAGGCGCTGGAGGTTGTTGGGCGCGGTCAGCAGCACGGCGTCGTGGCTGAAGAAGCCCTGCGCGGACATGTTGAGGACCGACATGCCCGACAGCGGCGGCACGACCGCGAAGGCGGCACCCCTGCGGTGAAGGTCGGCGATGAGGGGCTGCACCCGCGGCACGTCCGTCGCCTCCGCCGCGATCACGACGAAGCGGGGATGGCGGGTCGACAGCAGGTCGGCCGCGGCGGGGACGGGCGTCTGCGCGCCGAGGTCGATCCGCGCCACCACCTCGTAGCCGAGGTGCCGCTCCGACCCCAGGGCGGCGACCGCCTGGTCGATCGTCTCGCCGCTCCCGACCACGACGGTCGGCAGCTGCCAGACGCCCGCGCGAAGGAGCGCGGACTTGAGCGCCTGTCGCCCGGTGACCAGCAGGAAGGCGACGAGGATCCAACTCAGCACCAGCCAGGAGCGGCTGTAGAGCTGGTGGGAGACGTACTGGCTGAAGCCGTCGGCGAGCGCCACCACCCCGATCACCCAGCAGACCTGCTGCACCTCCGTCCAGTACGGCACGCCCCGTCGATAGTGGCCCAGCTGGGTGAACCAGAGGACGAGAACCGGGACGAAGACCGAGAAGTGCGTCAGCCGCTCCGCCAGGATGACGTTGATGCGCTGCGGGAGCGCGCCGCTCTCGCTCGTCCACGCGACCGCGGCGAAGACGACCGCCGACGCGATGCCGAAGGCGAGCAACGCGGCCAGGACGTCTGCGGTGACGAACAGGAACCAGGGAAGGGCCAGTCGTTCGCGCTGCGCATGGGAACGCGTCGCGATGCCGAGCTGCGAGACCATGCCGGATGCACCGATGACGGAGAACCGCGTTGCGCGGTCGACAGCGGATGAATAACGCCCCGCCCAAGTCGATCAAAACATTACTTCGGTGTACCAAGTTATGGATGACACGGAAAAGACGGAGGCATGATGAAACTTGTCGGCGCTAAACGAAAACTTGTCCGGGACGATGGAAGAACTAGCCCATTCGATCGATTGATACATGACAGTCCGGGTCGCCGGCGGCACGACGACCCGATCGATCGGGGCATGACGGCACAGACGCCGATCACCCCTTCACGCAGACCACCTGCCGCAGCGTGTGGACGATCTCGATCAGGTCGGCCTGGGCGGCCATGACCGCGTCGATGTCCTTGTAGGCCCCCGGCGTCTCGTCCAGCACGCCCTCGTCCTTGCGGCATTCGACGCCCGCCGTCGCCCGCGCGTGGTCGTCCAGCGTGAAGCGTTTGCGTGCGGCCGAGCGGCTCATCGCCCGGCCCGCCCCGTGGGAGCAGGAGCAGAAGCTCTCCGGGTTGCCCTTGCCGCGCACGATGAACGACCTGGCGCCCATCGAGCCGGGGATGATGCCGAGGTCGCCCGCCCCCGCCCGCACCGCACCCTTGCGGGTGACCAGGACCCGCTCGCCGAAGTGCTCCTCGGTGTCGACGTAGTTGTGGTGGCAGTTCACCGCCATCTCGTCGACCGCCACGTCTGGGAAGAACCGGGCGAGCGCGTCCATCACCGCCGCCATCATCAGCTCGCGGTTGGCCCGGGCGTAGCGCTGCGCCCAGGAGACGGCGTGCATGTACTGGGCGAAGTGCTCCGTCCCCTCCGGCAGGTAGGCGAGGTCGGCGTCGGGCAGGCGGACGAAGAACCGCTCCATGTCCGTCTTCGCCAGCTCGATGTAGGTGGTGCCGATCCGGTTCCCCACGCCGCGCGATCCGGAGTGGAGCATGGCCCAGACGGCGTCCGCCTCGTCCAGGCACAGCTCCACGAAGTGGTTGCCGGTGCCGAGCGTGCCGAGGTGCTCCAGCGTGCGGCCGGAGGCGAGCCTGGGCCGGTGCTCGACGATCTTCCGCCACCCCTCCTCCAGCGTCGCCCAGGCGGCGCGCGCCCGCTCCGTCGGCTCCCCGAAGGCGCCGCGGTCCATCGGCCCGCCGTTGTGGGTCCGCCCGTGCGGGATCGCCGCCTCCAGCGCCGAGCGGATCGGCGCCAGGTCGTCGGGCAGGTGCGAGGCGCGGATCGTGGTGCGGACGGCCATCATGCCGCAGCCGATGTCGACGCCCACCGCGGCGGGGACGATGGCCCCCTTCGTCGCGATCACGCTGCCCACCGTGGCGCCGAGGCCCCAGTGCACGTCCGGCATGGCCGCCACGTGGCGGAACACGAAGGGCAGCGACGCGACGTTGCGCAGCTGCCGCAGCGCCGCCTCCTCCACCGGGACCCCGCGCGTCCAGCTGCGGACCGGGACGCCGCCCTCCACCGTCATCACCTCGGGCTCGCTCATCGTCCCCTCCGTTTGCACCGTTCGCGGATCACATCCGATTTCGGATGTATAGCCGCAAAGGCAGGACGGCGTCCAGCGCCCGCGTCAGGGGCGCCCGCCGCCCCGGCTCCGATCAGCCCCGCGGCGCGTGCTTGTTCAGGATCCGCTGGAGGGTCCTGCGGTGCATCTTCAGCCGCCGCGCCGTCTCGGAGACGTTCCGGTCGCACTGCTCGAAGACGCGCTGGATGTGCTCCCATCGCACGCGGTCGGCGGACATCGGGTTCTCCGGCGGCGGGGGCAGGGTGCGCCCGTCGGCCAGAAGCGCCGCCTCCACCGCATCGGCGTCGGCCGGCTTGGAGAGGTAGTCGACGGCACCCTGCTTCACCGCGGCGACCGCCGTGGCGATGTTGCCGTAGCCGGTCAGCATGACGATGCGGGCGTCGGGCCGCGCGTCGCGAAGCGCCTTCACCACCTCCAGCCCGTTGCCGTCGCCCAGGCGCAGGTCGACGACGGCGAAGGCCGGCGCGCTCTCCTGCGCCACGTCGATCGCCGTGGCCACGTTGTCGACCGCGACCACGTCGAAGCCCCGTTTCTCCAGCGCCCGGGCAAGGCGGATGCGGAACGGCGCGTCGTCGTCGACGATGAGGAGGCTGCGCGCTGCGTCCCCGGTGAAGGTCAGCTTCGGCTCGGTCGCGTCCGCGGTGGCGTTGGTCATGGTTCTTCCTGCCTGTCGGCCCATGTCTCGAGTATGGGTCCGTTCCAGCGGATGACAACCTCCGCACCGCGTTCGGTGCGGTTCGCGAACTCCACCTCGGCCCCCGAACGCTCCAGCAACGTCTTCGCGATGAAGATGCCGAGGCCCATGTGGCCGCCGTTCGGGTCGTAGCGGACGACGCGGTTGGAGATGTAGGGCTCCCCGATCCGGGCGATCAGGCCCACGGGAAAGCCGGGCCCGTCGTCGCGGATCGCGACCCTGAGGTGCCGTGGGTTCCAGCCCACCGCCACCTCGACCCGCGCGTCGGCGAACTCGATCGCGTTCTGGAGCAGGTTGCCGAGTCCGTGCAGCACCTCGGGCCGGCGTACCAGCACGGGTTCCGGCACGTCCGGCGCGCCGTCGGCGGTCACGACCACATCGACGGTGGGAAGCCGGTGAGGGGCCGCCGCCTCCTCGATCATCGCCCGCACCGTCAGCCGCTCGAACGGCTCGCCGCCGTCGGCCTCGGGCTTGCGGGCGAGTTCGGCCAGGATGTCGCGGCATCGCCCGACCTGGGACAGGAGGAGGGCCGCGTCCTCGGCCAGCGGATCGTCGGGCGGGATCTCCCGCACCAGCTCCTTCGCCACCACCGCGATGGTGCCCAGTGGCGTGCCCAGCTCGTGCGCCGCGGCGGCCGCCAGCGCGCCGAGCGCCGAAAGGCGCTGCTCGCGGGCGAGCGCCACCTGCGTCGCGGAGAGCGCGGTCGAGACCCGGCGCGCCTCGTGCGCGACGCTCCAGACGTAGGCGGCGATGAACACCGCCGAGACGAGCAGCGCGATCCAGACGCCCAGCGCGTAGAGCGGCGACAGCTCCAGCGGGCCGTTCGGCCAGCTCAGCGGCAGGTGCCACAGCGCCAGCGCCGACCCGCACAGGATTACGAGCGCGGTGAGGGAGAGCACGCTGGTGCGCGACAGCGTCGTCGCCGCCACCGTCAGCGGCGCCAGCAGCATCACCGTGAAGGGGTTCTCCAGCCCGCCCGTCAGATAGAGCAGGAGCGCCAGCTGCAACGTGTCGAAGGCGAGGTAGAGGGCCGCGTCCCGGTCGGACAGCCGGGGCCCGGGGCGTTTCAGGCCCATGGCCGCCAGGTTGAGGGCGACCGACGCCGCGACCGTCGCGAGCGCCGGCCAGAGCGGGAGGTCGAGGCCGAGGCCGAACTGCACGACGACGATGGTCAGAAGCTGTCCGACGATCGCGATCCAGCGGATGAGGATGAGGGTGCGCAGCCCGATCCGGCCCTGATCGGCCCCCGTCGTCGCCACCGTCAGCCCCGTCATCGTCCCGTCCCCTGGCACGCGCCGATCCGGCCGCCATATTGTCGGACCATGTCCGACATCGCCATCCATGTCGAAGGGCTGACGAAGCGCTTCGGCGACGTCGCCGCCGTCGACGGCGTCGACTTCACCGTGCCGCGGGGCGGCGTGACCGGCCTTCTGGGCGGCAACGGGGCCGGCAAGACGACCACGATCTCCATGCTTCTCGGCCTGCTGGAGCCGACGGGCGGCCGCATCACCATGCTCGGCCACGACATGGCGACCGAACGTCACAGGGTCCTGCCCCGGCTCAACTTCTCCAGCCCCTACGTCGACCTGCCGCACCGGCTGACGGTGAAGGAGAACCTCACCGTCTACGGCCATCTCTACGGCCTGTCCGGCATCCGCCGCCGGATCGACCGGATCGCGGACGCACTCGACCTCGTGCGGTTCCTCGATCGCCCGTCGGGCGCGCTCTCGGCGGGGCAGAAGACGCGGGTGGCGCTGGCCAAGGCGCTCCTGAACGACCCCGACCTGCTTCTGCTCGACGAGCCGACGGCCAGCCTCGACCCGGACACGGCCGACTGGATCCGCACCTATCTCGAGCGCTGGCAGCGCGAACGCGGGGCGACCATCCTTCTCGCCTCCCACAACATGCCCGAGGTGGAGCGCATGTGCTCGCAGGTGCTGATGCTCCGCCAGGGCCGGATCGTCGACCGGGGAAGCCCCGCCGATCTCCTCGCCCGCTACGGGCGGGAGACCCTGGAGGACGTGTTCCTCGACATCGCCCGCGACCGGCGCCGTGCCGCCGTCGCCGCCGACTGACCGGGACGCCGCCCTTGCTCGCCCTCCGCCGGATCTATGCCGTCGTGCTGCGCCACTGGTTCCTGTTGCGCAAGTCCTGGCCGCGCCTGTTCGAGCTGATCTACTGGCCGACCATGCAGGTCGTGCTCTGGGGCTTCATCAACCAGTTCATGGCGACCAACTCGTCGTGGGTCGCGCAGGGGGCGGGCGTGCTGATCGCGGCCGTGCTGCTGTGGGACATCCTGTTCCGCGGGCAGATCGGCGTCTCGATGGGCTTCCTCGAGGAGATGTGGAGCCGCAACCTCGGCAACCTCTTCGTCAGCCCGCTGAAGCCCGGCGAGTGGGTCGTGGCGCTGATGGTGTCCAGCCTGATCCGGACGCTGATCGGCGTGACGCCGGCGGCCCTGATCGCGATTCCGCTGTTCGGCTATTCGCTCTTCTCGCTGGGATTGCCGCTGATCGCCTTCTTCCTGTGCCTGATCGTCATGGGCTGGTCGATCGGCATTCTCATCATCGGGCTGATCCTGCGCCACGGGATGGGGGCGGAGAGCCTCGCCTGGATGTCGGTGTTCATCCTGGCGCCGGTCAGCGCGGTCTACTATCCGCTGTCGGCCCTTCCCGGCTGGCTCCAGGCGATCGGCTGGATGCTTCCGTCGGCGCACGTGTTCGAGGGAATGCGCGCCGTGGTGTTCGACGCGACCGTCCGGTGGGACCACCTCGCCTGGGCCATGGGCCTGAACGCGCTCTATCTGGCGGCGGCGATCGCGGCCTTCATGGCCTTCTTCCGCGACGCCCGCGTGCGCGGCGCGCTGCTGCAGACGGGGGAGTGAAGGCGCACGGGCAGCGGCGCCGTTGTCACCGTGCGACCCACCCCTTATAGTCGGTCTCTCGGCAGGACGGCTTGGCGGCGCAATGGATCTTCGGCACGTCCGCTATTTCGTCGCGATCGCCGAGGAGCTGCACTACGGCCGTGCGGCCGAACGCCTCGGCATTTCCCAGCCGCCGTTGAGCCAGCAGATCCAGGCTCTGGAACGCGAACTCGGGACCGAACTGTTCCGCCGGTCGAAACGCTCGGTCGCGCTCACCAAGGCCGGAGAGGCGCTGCTGCCCGAAGCCTACCGGCTGTTGGACCAGGCAGCACGGGTGAAGAGCCTCGCCAAGCGGGCCGAAACAGGCGAGATCGGCCGACTTTTCCTTGGCTGCGTCTCGTCCGCCTGCTTCGAGATCCTGCCGCCCATCCTTGCGCGTTTCGGCCGCGCGAACCCCGAGATCGGGGTCACCGTGCGGGAGTTCGACACCGCCGACGCCATCCAGGCGTTGACCGAGGGGCGCCTCGATCTGGGCCTCGTTCGGATCGATGCGGTCGCCGCCCCGCTCCGGATCCTGCCCCTGCGCCGGGATCACTTCGTGATCGCGCTCCCCGAGGGTCACCGTCTCTCGAGGAACCCGGCCGTGGCCCTCGACGACCTCCGTGACGAGCCCTTCGTCATGTTCGCGAGGCGCGTCTCGCCGCGTTTTTTCGATTCGATCATCGCCGCCTTCATCCGTGCCGGGTTCAGCCCCGACCTGACGCACGAGACGAGTTCGATCCAGAGCCAGGTTGCCTTCGTCGCCTGTGGCCTCGGGGTGGCGCTGGTTCCATCGACGACGCAGCGCATGCGGTTGCCGGGCGTGGTCTATCGCGCGTTGCGCGAAACCATTCCGCTCACCGACATCGCACTCGTCTGGAACGGGAAGGCCGCGTCGGCGCTGGTCATGCGGATGGTCGATGCCGTCCGCGCCGGTGCCGAAAGCGACGACGACCGTCCTCAGTGCGACAGGATCTTGGACAAGAAGGTCTGAGCGCGGCCGGAGCGGGGCGTTCCGAAGAAGGCCTCTTTCCCCGTGTCCTCGACGATCTCGCCGCCGTCCATGAAGATCACCCGGTCGGCCACCTTGCGGGCGAAGCCCATCTCGTGGGTGACCACCATCATCGTCATGCCGTCGTGGGCCAGCCCCACCATCACGTCCAGCACCTCGCTCACCATCTCGGGGTCGAGGGCCGAGGTGGGTTCGTCGAACAGCATCACGATCGGGTCCATCGCCAGCGCACGCGCGATGGCGACGCGCTGCTGCTGGCCACCGGACAATTGACCCGGATGCTTTCGGGCGTGTTCGCGCAGCCCCACGCGGTCCAACAGCACGTCCGCCCGTGCCTCCGCCTCGCTCCGCGACCGCCCGAGCACCTTCTGCTGCGCAAGGCAGAGGTTGTCGGTGATCCGAAGGTGGGGGAACAGCTCGAAGTGCTGGAACACCATGCCGACGCGCGACCGCAGTCTCGGCAGGCTGGTCTTCGGGTCTTCGATGCGGATCCCGTCGACCGTGATCGTGCCCTTCTGGATCGGCTCCAGGGCGTTCACGCACTTGATCAGGGTCGACTTGCCGGAACCGGAGGGACCGCAGACCACCACGACTTCCCCGCGCGCCACCCGGGTCGTGCAGTCCTTCAGGACCCGGAAGTTCGGGCCGTACCACTTGCTGACGTCGGTGATCGCGATCATGGGCGCGGCGCCGGCGTCGGCGGGAATGGTGTCGGTCTGCATGGGAACCCCTAGCGGATGATGGCCGTGCGCGCCTTGAGGCGACCCACGAGGATCGAAAGGGCGAAGGAGATCGCGAAGTAGACCACGGCCGCGAACAGGTACATCTCAACCAGTCGGCCGTCGCGCTGCGCCACCTTCGAGGCGGCGCCGAGGAAGTCGGTCAGGGACAGGACGTAGACCAGCGACGTGTCCTGGAAGAGGACGATGGTCTGCGTCAGCAGAACCGGCAGCATGTTGCGGAACGCCTGCGGCAGGACGACGTACCCGAGGACCTGCGGATAGGTGAGGCCCAGCGCCTGTCCGGCCGCCATCTGCCCGCGCGGGATCGACTGGATCCCGGCCCGCATGATCTCGGAGAAATAGGCCGCCTCGAACAAGGTGAAGGTGATCAGCGCCGAGGCGAAGGCACCGACCGCCACCGGTCGTTCGGCGCCGGTGAGCCACGCCCCGAGATAGGGCACGAGGAAATAGAACCAGAAGATCACCAGCACGAGCGGCAACGACCGCATCAGGTTGACGTAGGCCTCCGCCACCCGCGGCAGGATCGGAAGGCCCGAGAGCCGCATCAGCGCGAGGATCGTGCCCAGGACGATGCCCCCCAGCGCCGAGAGCGCCGTGAGCGTCAGCGTGAAGACCATCCCGTCGAGGAAGAGGTACGCCAGCGAGCGCCGGATGACGTCGAAGTCGAAGTCCGCGAACATCGCTCACCTGCCCACGATGTAGCCGGGAACCGCGACCCGGCGTTCGAGCATCCGCATCAGGCCCGTCACGACGACGTTGAGGATCAGGTAGATGAGCGTCGCCGCCGTGAACGCCTCGAACACCTGAAAGGAGAACTCCTGCATCGCCCGCGCCCGCGCCGTCAGCTCGAGGAGGCCGATCGTCAGCGCGACCGCGGTGTTCTTGATCGTGTTGAGGAATTCCGAGGTGAGGGGCGGCAGGATGATCCGCAGCGCCATCGGCATCAGCACATAGCGGTAGACCTGGGGGACGGTGAGGCCGAGCGCCGTGCCGGCCAGACGCTGGCCGCGCGGAAGCGAGTCCAGCCCGGCCCGCACCTGTTCTGCGACACGCGCCGACATGTAGAGGCCGAGCCCGATCGCCGCCGTCCAGAACGGCGCGTTCGGCAGCCGCTTCAGCCAGGTTCCCGCCGCCTCGGGCAGGAGTTCCGGCAGGACGAAGAACCAGAGGAAGAGCTGGACCAGAAGCGGGACGTTGCGGAAAAGCTCCACGTAGGCGCCGGCCAGCCGGCGCGCCCAGCGGGCGTCCGGCAGGCTGCGGACGATCCCGACCAACGCACCGACCGCCAGCGCGATCACCCAGGCGAGCATCGCCGTGGCGATCGTCCAGTTGAGGCCCGACAGCAGCATGTCGAGATAGGTGCCCACACCTTCCGGCGAGGCCTGGAAGAAGATGCCCCAGTTCCAGTTGTACGACATGCGCCCCTCCCCCGCCCGGGCGGCGTCGCCGCCGCCCGGCGTCCTGCCGCCCGCATCACATGGCGTATGCGGCGGGGTCGGCCGCGTCGGTGGGCGTGCGGAACGCCCGGTCGAGTTCGGCGCTGGGGGGCAGGTTGAGGTTCAGGCCCCGCGGCGGGATCGGCTGGGTGAACCAGCGATCATAGGCCTTCCGCCCCGCCTCGCTGCGGAAGAACTCGGCGGTCGCGCCGTCGACGACGCGCTTGAAGGCGGGATCGTCGCGGCGCAGCATCACGCCATAGGGCTCGGGCCGCGAGAGCGCGTCGCGCGACAGGCGCCACGCCCCGGGCTCCTTCGCGCCCGCGACCAGACCGGCGAGGATGATGTCGTCCATGACGAACGCGTCCGCGCGACCCGTTTCCACCATCAAGAACGCCTCGGCGTGGTCCTTGGCGGGCAGGATGTTGAGGCCGAGCCGGCGTGCGGTGTTGACCTCGTTGATTTGCCGGATGTTGGTGGTGCCCGAGGTGGAGACGACGGTCCGTCCCTTCAGGTCGTCGATCGTGTTCAGGTTCAGCGACGCCTTGGCGACGAACCGACTGGCCGTCAGGAAATGGGTGTTGGTGAAGGCGACCTGTTGCTGGCGCTCCGCGTTGTTGGTGGTCGAGCCGCATTCGAGGTCGATGGTCCCGTTGGCGATCAGCGGGATCCGGGTCGCCGAGGTGACGGGGGTCAGCTTCACCTCGAGCCGGGGAAGCTTCAGTTCAGCCTTCACCGCCTCGGCGACGTGGCGGCAGATGTCCATCGCCCAGCCGACGGGCTGCTGCCGATCGTCGAGGTAGGAGAAGGGCACCGAGGCGTCGCGGTGACCCAGCGTGATGGCGCCGGTGTCCCGGATCTTCTTCAGCGTGCCCGTCAGCTCCTGCGCCCCGGCCGTGGCCGCGGTCGTGGACAGGACGGCGGCGAGCAGGGCGAGGACGGTGAGGCGGCGGGTGTTCGTCGTCCCGGATTCCATGATGTCTTCCTCCACGATGGTCATTACGCACGTGTTCCGGCGGGTGGTTTCAGGTCCGCGACCGCAGCCGGAAGATTTCGACGGTGGACCGCCCCTGCCGGAGCGCCTCGATCACCTGCGCCTCGCGCGCCTGCCGTTCCTGGGCGGCACCGAGGGTCGTGGCGAGCGCCTCCGTCGGCAGGACAACGACGCCGTCGCGGTCGGCCAGCACGATGTCGCCGGGCCGGACCGAGACCCCGTCGACGACGAGCGGCACCTGCAGGTCGCCCTGTTCGTGCTTGACCGTGCCGCGCAGGCCCGTGCCGGCGGCGAAGGCCGGAAAGCGCAGCCGCTCCAGCGCGTCGAGGTCGCGGACGCCGCCGTTCGTCACGAGACCGGCGACGCCGCGTGACTGGGCCGCGACGGCCAGCACCTCGCCCCAATAGCCGCCGATATGGCCACCGGTGTCGATCACCAGAACCTCGCCCGGGCGCACGCGCTCCAGCGCGTGGTGGATGGGCAGGTTGTCGCCCGGCCGGCACCGCACCGTATAGGCGGGTCCACAGACGGCGGCACCGGCCCAGACCGCGCGGACGCTCCCGTCGCAGGCGCACGCGATCCCGGACGCTTCCGACACGGTGGCGGTGCCGAGGGCGAGGAGAGTGCCCGCCGTCGCGTCGTCGAGCGTTCCGTTCACGGCGCCGCCCCCTTGCTCTGGAGCGCGTGATAGCCGCGCCGCGACCGCGCTTCCTTCAGCGGCAGGCCGTCGCGGACGTCCGCCAGGATGAGCTGTTCGGCCGCCTCGATGCCCCGCGCGAGGTCCAGCACCTCGACCTCGCGCGCCCGGGGCACCACGACGACGCCGTCCGCATTGCCGAGGACGACGTCGCCCGGCACCACCTGGACATCGCACAGCGTCACCGTCGCGCCGACCTCGGCGACCGTGACCCGGTCCTTTCCCGTCCGCATGAAGCGCCCGCGCGTGAAAAGCGGGTAAGAGCGTTCGAGGGCGAGCGAGACGTCGCGGCACACGCCGTCGATCACCGTACCCGCGATGCCGCGGGCGAGCGCCACCGTGGTCATGATGTCGCCCCAGACGGTGCAGTCCGTGCGGCCGCTGTTGGCGATGACCACGACGGCCCCGGGCGGCACGTCGTCCAGGAAGTCGCCGACGGTGCCGCCGCCCGCCCCCACCGGAACATAGCGGACGGTGAAGGCACGCCCGGCGATCCGCGCCCCGTCCGACAGCGGTGCCACCCCCCAGGCGGAACCGGGAAGGCCCAGACGGTCGAGGGCGTCGGACACGGCTGCGGTCGGCAGCGCGCGGAAGCCTTCCACGACGGTGTCGGGCGGCGGGGCGCTCATGCCGGCCCCCCGGGCGCGAGGGCCGCGTCGAACTCGCGGTCGTGCATCACGTCCACGACGCTCCGGCCGTCGCGCACGGCGGCGACCATGCGGGCCTGCCGGTCGGCGAGGCGCGAGGCCCGGTCCACGACCTCCGCCGCGCGCGCGCGCGGGACGAAGACCGTGCCGCTGCCGTCGGCGATCACCAGATCGCCGCGCACGACCCGCACGCCCGCGATCATGACCGGCTCGCCGAAGGACCCCTGAACGATGCGCCCGCGGGCGCTGACCGGCACGACCGCGCGCCCGTAGACGGGAAACTCGATCTCGGCGCAGGCGTCGATGTCGCGGCAGGCCCCGTCGATCACGACCGCCTCGATCCCTCGGGTCGCGGCGGCGTTCGCCAGGATGTCCCCCCAGCAGGAGACATCGGTGCGCCCCCCGTTGGCGACGACGATCACGTCCCCCGGTCCGCCCGCCTCGATCGCCGGCGTGTTCAGATGAACGTCCGGAGCCACGTCCGACCGCGGCACGATCTGGACCGTCAGGCATCGGCCGACGACACGCGGACCGGGCCAGAGGGGCCGCAGGCCGAGGGTCGCCCCCGGAAGGTTCAAGGCGTCCAGCGCGTCGGAGACGACGCATGTGTCGAGCGCGCGGAGCCGGCTCAAGAGGGCAGGGTCCGGCATGTCGGCGTAGGCCATCGCGCTTGTCCGGTGCGTTTCGCTTCCCGCCGATGATTGGGACACGCCGGCATCGCGTCCAATACGTTGTATCGTTGTCCTTGATATGCGGAACGTCTTGCCGACGGTGACGGGTCTCGGGCGGTCCGCCCGGCGCCCCATGGCGTCGTCGGCGCGCCCGGTCCCATCGCGCCATCACAGGATCGGATGGACCGCCAGCATCATCATGATCGCGAACGCCAGCCCGACGCCAAGCACCCGGCGGATGCGGCCGGACGCTTCGCCCTGGCGGGTCTCGGTCCGGTCGAGGTCGGCCGGTCGGGCTGTCGTCGTCGGTGCGCTTTGGGTCCGGTCGGCGCGTCTCGTCGGGCGCCATGGGCGCGTCCTCCGCTCGTGGGATCAGTCTCCCAACGAACGGACGGGGCGGCGTCAGGGTTTCCGGGCGGGCTTCGCGTCCTTCGCGGCCGGGCGGCGGACGAACACGCCGTCCATCGAGAACTGGCGCGCCGTGCGCCGGTTGAAATAGCCGGGCAGGAACAGGACCGGCGCGAAGTTCAGCTTCTCCAGCTTGTTGATGACGATCTTCCAGTCGGGCTCGCCGGCGTAGGCCGGGATCATGGCGAGTTCGATCTGGAGCAGGTGGATGCGGTCCATCACCCCGCGCGCACCTTCGAGCACCTGAAGCTCGGTCCCCTGCGTGTCGATCTTCAGCAGGACCTTGTCCCCGCGCTTCACGAAGGCATCGAAGATCCGGTCGAGGCGTGTCAGCGGCACCGCCTCGGTCCGGTTCGGGACCGCGCTGTCGAGGAGTTGTGCGGCCTCCAGCGACAGGGGCAGGGCGGAGGACATGTCGCTCTCGGGCGAGACGAGGAGGGTGATCTCCCCCTCCCGGTCACCGAGCGCCATGGGCGGCGGCACGTCCCAGTCCTGGTCGAACGCCGCGATCTGGCGCAGCGCGGCGTGGACCTCCTCCAGCGGCTCGAACGACACGATCCGCCCGCGATAGCCCCCGGCCCGGATCCGCTGCGCGTACTGGCCGAGGTTGGCGCCCACGTCCAGCACCGTGCGGACGCCGTGGAACTCCAGCACGCGAGCGAGGTTGCGGGTGTCGCGGCTGGCCGCGGGATCGGGCGGGGTCACGCGGCCGTCCTCACCGGTGCGCGTAGTCCCAGTAGAGCCGACGTGCCGTCAGGCCGAGGGGGCCCGGCTGGAGGTGCCGGTCCTCGACCCGGGTCACGGGCACGACCTTGGCGTAGTTGCCCGACGAGAACACCTCGTCCGCCTCCAGCACCTCCGCCCACCCGATCGTCCGCTCGTGGACCGCGATGCCGGCGTCGCGCAGCAGGCGGATCACCCGCTGGCGCGTGATCCCGTTCAGGAAGGTGCCGTTGGGGACCGGCGTGTGCACCGCGCCGTCCTTGGCGATGAACAGGTTCGAGGTGGCGAACTCCGCCACGTTGCCGATCGGGTCCAGCATGACCGCGTTGTCGAACCCGCGCCCCTTCGCCTCCTTCAGCGCGAGACCGGCGTTCGGATAGAGGGCGGACGCCTTCGCCTCGGTCGGGGCCGAGGCGGGCAGGGGGCGCCGCCGGGTCGACAGGCAGGCGGTGAAGCCCGACGCCGGAGGCAGCGGGCTCTCGTAGACCGCGAGCACGAACTGCGTCGTCTCCGGGTCGGGGTCGACCCAGCCGCCCTCGGCGAAGAACATCGGGCGGACGTAGAGCGGCGTGCCGGAGGGGAACCGGGCGATGCCGTCCTGGCACAGCTCCAGCACCTCGCCCGCCGTCACGCAGGGCTTCAGCATCATCGAATGGGCCGAGCGTATCGAGCGCCCGCAGTGCAGGTCGAGATCCGGCGCCACCCCTTCGAACGCGCGGGCCCCGTCGAACACCACCGAGGACAGCCAGAACGCATGGGTCATCGGACCCATGATCGGCGGATTGCCCTCGTGCCAGGCACCGCGGAAATAGGTCACCGCACGGCCGGCCATGCCATCCTCCAGAACGCAACGAGATCCCACCCATGGAGCATAGACCCGGGGAGGCGTCGGGGCCAATGGGGCTCGGGACACAGCCTACTGCGTCACCCACACGATGCGCGCCATCCACGCGATCTCGCGCGGGGCGAGCGTGCGTGGCGCGTGGGCGGGGTTGAGGGAGCCCAGCTCCACCCGCGTGGCCGTCTGGCGCGACAGCTCCTTGGCCATCACCTCGCCGCCCGTGGTGCGCACGATCACCCGGTCGGCGCGCCGGATGCCGGCCTTGGGCGAGACGAGCACGACGTCGCCGTCGCGGTAGACCGGCATCATGCTGTCGCCGGTGATCTCCAGCGCATAGGCCTGCGGATCGTCGATCGAGGGGAACAGCAGCTCGTCCCAACCGGAGCCCGTGGGATAGCCGGCGTCGTCGAAGAAGCCGGCGGCGCCCGCCTG
The DNA here is from genome assembly GCA_044343785.1 of Azospirillales bacterium. Lineage (GTDB taxonomy): Bacteria > Pseudomonadota > Alphaproteobacteria > Azospirillales > Azospirillaceae > CANGXM01. Next base: position 20,450 of record JBIJED010000004.1, read on the forward strand.
GGCATAGCCGATCACGGGAACGCGGCGCAGCGTCTGCAAATCCTGCCCCTCGCCCACCAGCGCCACGAAATCCCCCAGGCTGCAGCCGGTGGCGTCGAGGATCTTCGCCACGCTCTCGGTCGAGGGCCAGCGCTGCCGCCCGTCGGGCGCGGCGCGCTTCGAGCGGTTGAACGTCGTCGGGTCGAGCCCAGCCTTCCGCGCGAGGCCGGAGGCCGAGAGGTCGTTGACCCGGGCCAGCGCGTCGATGGCGCGCCAGATGTCCGCATGCTTGAGCATGGGAAGGTTATCTCATAATCCGACGGCGGTTGCCTTAGGAACATAATCACAAAACTCTTGACGGAGGGAATTGGCGCGGGCACAACCGGAACATAAAGTGAACATCGGACGAGGGAGAGAGCGGTTGCCACGCGAACGTCAGATGCCCCGCGCCACCGCCACGACGTCGGCCACCCCCTTCGACACGGTCGAGGAGGCGTGGTTCTGGTTCATGGAGGCGAACGCGGCACGGCAGGAGGGTGCGCGGTTCGGCGCCGGCCGCGGCCTCGTCTCCCGGCC
>JBIJED010000160.1:0-6600 GCA_044343785.1 Azospirillales bacterium
CGGCGGGATGTCGTGCCGCGCCATGTCGTCGGCGTGCAGGTCGCGCCGGGCCAGCAGTCCGCCGTGGATGCGCGGGTGCAGCGTCTTCACCCGCCCGTCCATCACCTCGGGAAAGCCGGTATGGTCGGAGACCTCCTTCACCGGCACGCCCGCGGCCCGCAGCGTCGCGGCCGACCCGCCCGTCGACAGGATCTCGACGCCCCGCGCGACGAGCGCGGTCGCGAGATCGACGAGGCCCGCCTTGTCGGAGACGGACAGGAGCGCGCGGGTGATCTTGACGGTGGTCATCGGCGGAACCTCGGCCCTTCCGGATCGGCGGCATCCCTCTAGGCCGAACCATCGCCGCTGTCGAGACGCGGGCGACGCGCAGGCGGGTTGCGCGTGGGGTGGGGCACCGCCCCCTCAGCCCGGCTTCTTCTCCCGCTTCAGCGCCCACTTCACCACGTGGACGCCCGGTTCCGCGATCCCGGTGACGACCACCTGCGTCGTGCGGCGCGGATCGCCGGGGCCGCCGGCGTACAGGCTCTCCTGCACCTCGAGCGTGCCGCCGGCCGCCCGCAGGCGCCAGCCCTGGCCCGACGGGAGCCGGATCAGGACCGCCGCCCCGCTCTGGATCATCGAGACCTGGGCGGCGGGGTGGAGGTGGAAGCGCACGGCGAAGGGATGGTCGCCCGGCCCCTCCAGCGTGTCTTCGCCGCGCACGTCCTCGCCGGTGTCGGCGACGAAGAGGCGGCGGCGGTGCAGCGTGCCGAGGGCGGCGGCGTAGCCGTCGTGGCTGGCGTCGACGAGCACGCCCTCCTCGGCCTCCTCGCGCACCGCCTGCACCGACGCCGGCCGGCGCCCGATGCCGCCCCCGTCGAGGACCTCGGCGAGGTTGCGGTCGCCGACCGTGACCGTCGCATGGGCCGCGGTCGCGGCGAGCGTCCGGCGCCACGCGCCCCGGGCGCCGGGGACCGCCCCGCAGTTCACGACCAGCCGCTCGCGCCCGACCGACAGTTCGAACGACAGCGCCCCGGCGTGGGCGTGGGCGTCGAGGCCCGCGGGCGCCGGCGCGCCCGTGTCCATCACCAGCACCGTGCGACCGCACTGGATCCGCTCGAACCCGCCGATCGGGGCGGACTTGAAGGCGCGGCCCTTCACGTCGGCGTGGGCGAGGACGGCGTCGATCATCACCGGCACGTCCTCGGCACTGTCGTTGAACAGCACGAGCCCGCCGTCCCCGTGGCGGAAGAAGCGGAGCGCCGGGGTCATCCGCTCGACCGCGGTCTGGAGGACGGCCGGCACCTCCTGGCGCGCCTGGCGCAGGAGCGCGCGCAGGTCGATCAGGTCCCGCAGCACGCGGAGATGGACGTGGGGGCTGCGCTCCACGTGGATCCCGTCGGCGGGCACCTGCCGCGGCAGCTCGCGATCCAGCAGCCGAAGCCCCGACGCCAGCGCCTTGCCGTGTCCCGGCAGGCACAGCCCGGCGAAGACGAGGCCCTTCGCCACCGCGAGGTAGGGCGCGCCGTCACGGTCGCCGGCCGGGTTGCGCTGGAGGTGCCGGCTCTGCCGCGCGAGGCTGTCCATGACCCGGGCGCGGAAGGCGTCGTCGGCGCTGGCGATGAAGAACTCGTGCTGCGCCATCCAGACCGACAGGCGGTTGGCCGTCGTCTGCGGCGACCACGCCGGGCCGCCGGTCTCGCCGGTGTCGATCCACCGACCGACCAGCGCACGCACGCGCCGCCGCGCCTGGTCGCCGCCCAGAGCCCGCAGGTCGCGGATCCATTCGAAGCCGCCCAGCGCCTCGGCCCAGGGGGCGGGCGCCGCGCCGGGCATCCAGACGCCGTCGTCCAGCGGCTGCGAATGGCCCGCGGCGCGGAAGCGCCCCTGGAGGATGGCCGCGCCGGCCTCGGCGTCGCCGGGCCAGGGATCGTGGGGGACGATGGCGAGGCCGGCGGGAACGGCCGGGCCGAGAAGGCCGCCGAGGACCGGCGTGTCGGCGACGAGGCGCCGGGTCCGGTCGGCCAGCCGCGACAAGGTCTCCCGCGTTCCCGCCATCGACCGTCCGCGGCCTCCGTTCAGCCGTCGCCGCGCAGGCGACGAATGTTGGCGGCATAGGCGCCGGGTCCGCCCTCGAACGTCGCGGTGCCGGCCACCAGCACGTCGGCGCCGGCCTCGATCGCGAGGCGCGCCGTCTCCGGGTTCACGCCGCCGTCGACCTGGAGGTCGATCGCCCGGCCCTGCTCGTCGATCCAGCGGCGGATCTCGTGGATCTTCGGCAGTTGCGAGCGGATGAACGCCTGCCCGCCGAAGCCCGGGTTCACCGTCATGACGAGGATCAGGTCCACGTCGCCCATCACGTGCTCGATCGCCGCGACCGGGGTGGCGGGGTTGAGCGCGATGCCGGCCCGCTTGCCGAGCGCGCGGATCAGCTGGAGCGTCCGGTGCAGGTGGGGTCCCGCCTCGGGGTGGACCGTGATCACGTCCGCCCCGGCGTCGGCGAAGGCCGCGACGAAGGGATCGGCGGGCGCGATCATGAGATGGACGTCGAGCGTCCTGGTCGTATGCGGGCGAAGCGCCTTCACCACGCCCGGCCCGATCGTGATGTTCGGCACGAAATGGCCGTCCATCACGTCCACGTGGATCCAGTCCGCCCCGGCGGCGTCGACGGCGCGCACCTCCTCTCCGAGGCGGGCGAAGTCGGCGGAGAGGATCGACGGGGCGATGCGGACGGCGGCGGGCATGGTCCCGTGGTATCAACTCGGGTCCGGCCCGGCAAGGCGGATCAGCCGGACCGCCGGGCCATCAGCGCCGCACCGGCGTCGGCCGGGAGCCGGAGGCACCAGAGGGCGTGGAGCAACGTCAGCGCGCCGAGCACGAGGAAGGCCGGCGCCACCTCGGCCGCGCCGATCGCGCCCGTCCCGGAGTGCCAGGTCAGCAGCGCCACCATCGAGGAGCCGAGGCCGATCCCGAGGCTGTTCGACATCTGCATCCCCATGCTGGTCATGGAGGTCGCCCGCGACAGCCGCGAGGAGGGCAGTTCGGCGAAGGCGATCGTGCCGAGTGCGGTGAAGTGCAGCGAGCGGGCGAGGCCGCCGGCCAGCAGGACGAGGATGATCGCCGCCCAGGGGAGGACCGGGAAGGCCGCCTGGGCGAGGAAGATCACCCCGTTCGCCACCGCGTTCCAGATGATGAGGCGACGGTAGCCGAACCGGCGGATCAGCCACGGCGCGAACGCCTTCATGCCGATGATCCCGATCGTCGAGCAGACCGTCAGCATGCCCGAGCGGAAGGCGTCGAGCCCGAAGCCCAGCTGGAACAGCAGCGGGAAGAGCAGCGGCATCGCCCCCATCGCGAGGCGGAACGGGAAGCCGGCGACGATGGAGAAGGCGAAGTAGCGGTCGCGCAGCAGGCCGAGGTCGATCAGCGGGTCCGCCTGCGCCCGCGCGCGCCGCACGTAGAGCGCCACCGACACGGCGGCGGCGAGGATCAGCGCGATGCCGATCCCGCGACCGATGCCGGTCGTGAGCAGGTCGATGCCGAACACGATCCCGCCGCAGCCGAGCCCGGCCAGAAGGAGGCCGACGCGGTCGAGGCGCGGGCGGGCCGGCGCCGCCCCGGCCGGGATCAGCCGCCACGCGAAGATCGCCCCGATCAGCCCGATGGGCACGTTCAGAAGGAAGATCCAGTGCCAGGTCGCGTACTCGGTCAGGAAGCCGCCGAGGCCGGGGCCCAGCACCGGGCCGATCAGCCCGGGTACGGTGACCCACGACATCATCCGCAGCATCTCGTCCTTGCGGGTGACCCGCAGCAGGGCGAAGCGGCCGACCGGCGACATCATCGCCCCGCCCATCCCCTGGACGACGCGCGCCACGACGAGCGACGCGAGGTCCCAGGACAGGCTGCACAGGACCGAGCCGAGGACGAACATCCCGACCGCGCAGACGAAGACCCGGCGCGGCCCGAACCGGTCGGCGGCCCAGCCGCTGGCCGGGATCAGAACCGCCAGGGTGACGAGATAGCTCGACAGCGCGAGGGAGAGGTGGAGCGGCGGCTCGTCGAACTGCCGCGCGATCGTCGGCAGGGCCGGGGCCAGCGCCGTCGAATCGAGCGTCTCCATGAACAGGGCGCAGGCCACGACGAGGGCGAGGCCGATCTTGCGCCGCTCGCTCATCGTCTCCGGCGGATCGACGGCCGCGGCGGCGCCCCCGCCGCCCGCCGGCGCCCCCGTCTGGCCGTCGTCGCGCATCCCGTCCCCGATCCTGCTCCGCAGGTGAGAGATTCGGCCCCGGGCCGCTGCGCTGTCACGCGCCCCGGGCGCGTGGCTGGCATGCGGCCGGGCGGGGAGCGGTCAGATCGGCACGTCGATCAGCAGCGGACCCTTTCCGGACGTGCCTTCGGTGAAGGCGCGGGCGAAGTCGCCCATCGTCTCCGGCCGCACCGCGTCCACGCCCATCGACCGCGCCATCTGGCACCAGTCGATCGCCGGCCGGTCGAGGCTGAACATGCCGAGCGCCGTCGGCCCCGCGTTCTTCGCGCCCACGTTGGCGAGTTCGCCCACGAGCGTCGCGTAGGACCGGTTGTTCAGGAGGACGACGGTGACGTTCAGCCCCTCCCGCGCCATCGTCCAGAGGCCCTGGTTGGTGTACATCGCGCTGCCGTCGGCCTGCAGCACGACGACCGGCCGGTCGGGCCGGGCGATCGCCGCCCCCACCGCCATCGGCAGCCCGTCGCCGATCGCCCCGCCGGTCAGGTTCAGCCAGTCGTGCGGGCGGGCCGCGACGCTGCCGGGCATGAAGCGCCGGCCGCCGGTGATGCCCTCGTCCACCAAGATCGCGCCCTCGGGCAGCAGCGCCGCGACCGCGGCGGCGAGGCCCTCGGGCGTGATCGGGTCGTAGGCGCCCGGCATCGGCGGCGGGGCGAAGGACTGGAGCGGCGGCGCCGTCCGGCCCGCCCCCAGCGCGTCGACGAGCGCCTCCAGCGTCCCGGTCAGATCCTCGTGCAGGTCCGCCAGCGGCACGATCTCGCAGCCGGGCGGGGTCACGACCGAGGGCTTGCCCGGATAGGCGAAGAAGGCGACCGGTGCGCGCGCGCCGACCAGGATCAGGGTCCCCACGTCCTTCAGCGTCTCCAGCGCCATGTCCACCACATAGGGCACGCGCTCGACCGCGAACCGGCCGGCGCCACGCTCCGTGCGCCCGTTGGAGGTGGGCGCGAAGATGCGGCAGCCGGTCGCCGCCCTGATCCGCCCCGCGAGCGCCAGCGGGCCCGCCCGCATGGCGGCGCCGTTCAGCATCAGCCCGACCGACGATCCGCCCGCGCGGATGCGCCGGACGGCGGCCTCGATCTTGGCCGCGTCGACCCGGGGCCGCGCGGGGACCGGGGGGACGGCGTGGATGGTCGGGTCCTTCGGGTCGGTCCAGGCGGTGTCCGCGGGCAGCACGAGGGTGGCGATCCGTCCCGGCGGCTCCAGCGCCGCGGCGATGGCGGCCGCCCCGTCGGCAGAGATGGTGTCGGCGCTCTCCCCCATCCGCACCCAATGGGAGAAGGGGGTCGCGACGCCGATCACGTCGGAGGCGAGCGGGGCGTCGTGGACGCGGTGGTAGGTCGCGTGGTCGCCCACGATGTTGACCATCGGCACCATGGCGCGCCGGGCGTTGTGCAGGTTGGCGAGGCCGTTGGCGAGGCCGGGCCCGAGGTGCAGCAGCGTCGCCGCCGGCCTGTCGGCCATCCGGGCGTAGCCGTCGGCGGCGCCGGTCACCACGCCTTCGAACAGGCCGAGCACGCAGCGCATGGCCGGGAACCGGTCGAGGGCGGCGACGAAATGCATCTCCGACGTGCCCGGATTGGCGAAGCAGGTGTCGACCCCGCCAGCCAGAAGGGTCCGCACCAGCGCCTCTGCCCCGTTCATCGATCGCCCCCGGATGGAATGAGGCGACGATCCTGACCGGACGGGCGGCCGGACGCAACCCGGGCGGTGGGTCCGCGGCCGCAGGATGCGGCTCCACCGTCCGACCTGCCGTTCCCACTCGGGCACCATCTCGGACAGGGCGAAGAGGTGCGCGCGCGTCCTCGTCGCGCTTGGTGTCATGGGTGGCGGTGGGTGATGTCGTCGGCCGCGACGCGGAACGAGGCCACGCGCCAGTTCTGCCGCCGGATCGGCGCATCCGGCACGCGCCGCGTCTCGGGCTCGCCCGGCCGGCCGTCGAGGGCGGACGGCGCGCTCTCGACCGCGAGGCGCACCGCGCGGTCGACGACGTCGCAGCCGCGGGTCGAGCCCGCACGCGCCCGCAGGCGGGTCGAGCCCGCCCCCCCGTCCTCAGAGCGCGTGCGAACTCGCCCGGTCGGACAGCGCCACGCGAAGGCGCATCAGCACCTCCACCACCCCCTCGAACTTCGAGGACGAGCCGGGCTTCTGCGTGTCCTCGACGATCGCGGCGGCGTTCAGCGCCGCCGTGATGCCCTGGCCGAGGCGCCAGAAGGCCGCGCTCGCGGCGAAGAGGAAGTTGCGGATCGGCACCGGGTTGTTCTTGCCGACGAACTCCTCGAGTGCCTGGTCGTAGGTCTTGAACTGTTCCGACAGCGACCGGAGCGTCGCGGTCATGCCCTTGTGGACCTCCT
>JBIJED010000161.1:0-6586 GCA_044343785.1 Azospirillales bacterium
CGCCGGGCTCGCCACCGCGCTGCGCCTCGCGGGCGTCGAGGCGACGGTGGTGGAGGCCAGCTGGTACGGCGACCGGCCGGTCGCGGCCCCGCTGGGGGGCGCGTTCCATCCGCGCCGGCTCGTCCTGCGCTCCAGCCAGGTGGGCCGCATCCCGCCGCTCCAGCAGCCGCGCTGGACCTATCGCGACCGCATGGCGCTGGCGCTCCGCCTGCTCGCCGATCCCCGCACCGACGCGCTGCTCACCGGCGAGAGCGCGTTCGACGACCTTCCCGCCACGATGGCACGGCTTGCCGGAACGCCCGGCGGGACGATCTGCCATCTCGTCCGCTATCCCTGACGATCATCCGGAGTACAGGCGTCGATGTTCAGCGTCACCGTCCGCGATCACATCATGATCGCCCATTCGTTCCGCGGCGCCGTGTTCGGCCCGGCCCAGAAGGTCCACGGCGCCACCTTCGTGGTGGACGCGGAGTTCCGCCGCCCGACGCTGAACGCCGACGGCATCGTGATCGACATCGGCCTCGCCCTCGACCTCCTGAAGAAGACGCTGGAGCCGCTGAACTACCGCAACCTCGACGACGAGGCGGTCTTCACGGGCGTCAACACGACGACGGAATTCCTGGCGGGCGAGATCCACCGGCGCCTGTCCGCCTCCATCCGCGACGGCGCGCTGGGCGCGGACGGGCCGGCCATCGCGGTGATGAAGATCACGCTGCACGAGAGCCACGTCGCCTGGGCCGGCTACGAGGGCCCGCCGTCGGCATGACCGGAGCGCTGCACCTCCTCGTCCCCGGCCGGCTCGACCAGCGCACGGGCGGCTATCTCTACGACGCGCGGATGGTCGCGGGGCTGCGCGCGGCCGGCTGGCGCGTCGACGTGCACGAACTGCCCGGCCGCTTTCCCGACGTCGACCCGACGACCTGCCAGCAGGCGGAGACGCGGCTGGCCCGGATCCCCGACGGGGCGCTCTGCGTGATCGACGGGCTGGCGATGCCGGGCGTGGCGGGGGTCCTGTGGGCGGAGCGGATGCGCCTCAGGATCGTCCACCTGATCCATCACCCGCTCTCGCGGGAGACCGGGGTCGACCCCGCGATCGTCCCGGCGGTGGAGAACCTGGAACGCGCCGCCTTCGCCATGGCACGGCGGATCGTGGTGACGAGCCCCTTCACGGCGGCGACGCTGGCGGCGGAGTTCGGCGTGGCGCCCGACCGGATCGGCACCGTGGTCCCCGGCACCGACCCGCGACCGGCCGCGCGCGGATCGGGCGGGGCGGCGCCGACGCTCGTCTCGGTCGGCACCCTGACACCGCGCAAGGGGCACCGGATCCTGCTGGACGCGCTGGCGACGCTCGCCGACCTGCCGTGGCGCCTCGTCTGCGCCGGCAGCGCCGACCGCGATCCGGCGACGGGGGCGGCGGTGCGCGCGCGCATCGCGGAGCTGGGGCTGGGCGAGCGGGTGGACCTCGCCGGCGAGGTCGACGCGGCGACGCTCGAGGCGCTCTACGACCGGGCGGACCTGTTCGTCCTGCCCTCCTTCTACGAGGGCTACGGGATGGCGGTGGCCGAGGCGATCGCCCGGGGCCTGCCGACGGTCACGACGACCGGCGGCGCGCTGGCCGTGAGCGTGCCCGAAGGTGCCGCCGTGCAGGTCCCGCCCGGCGACGCGGGCGCGCTTGCGGCCGCACTCCGGCCGCTCCTCGCCGATCCGTCGGCACGCGAAGCCCTTGCGGCCCGGGCCCGTGTTGCGGCATCCACTCTGCCGACGTGGGATGTTCAGGTCGCCGCGTTCGCGGCGGAACTGGTGCGCGCCTTGGAGGCGGGGAGATGAGTGGATTCGACCCGGGCTGGCTCACGCTGCGTGAGCCGTACGACGCCTGGGCGCGCGAGATCGCCGGCCTGACGCCGGCGTTCGCGGCGCTGCTGCCGGAACGACCGCGCCTGCTCGACCTCGGCTGCGGGACGGGGGCGAACGTCCGCTATCTCCTGCTGCGCCTCGACCGGACCGGCCAGCGCTGGACCACCGTCGACATCGACCCCGTGCTGCTGAAGCGCGTGCCGACGTCGTTCCCGCCCTGGGTGGAGGGGGTGGAGAAGCGGCAGATGGACCTCAACGACGTCGACGCCCTCGACGTGGCGGGGCACGACGCCGTGGTGACGACGGCGCTCATCGACCTCGTCTCGGAGGGGTGGATGACGCGCCTCGCCGACCGGATCGTCGCGTCGCGCAAGCCGTTCTTCGCGACCCTCACGGTCGACGGGCGCGTCGGGTTCGAGACGGCGGACCCCGACGACGGCTTCGTCATGGACCTCGTCGACCGGCACATGGGCGGCGACAAGGGCTTCGGCCCCTCGCTGGGCGGCCGGGCGCCGGCGGTGGCCGAGCGGCTCTTCGCGGCGCGGGGCTATGCGGTGCGGACCGCGACCAGCGACTGGACGCTGACGCCCGAGGACGCGGACCTCCAGCACGCGCTGATCTACGGCTACGCGTCGGCGGCCAAGGACCTCGCCCCCGACGCGCTCGGCCGCATCGCCGCCTGGGCCGACCGCCGCCACGCGCACCTGTGCGCGCTGACGGTCGGGCACGTGGACCTGCTGGCGGTGCCGGGTCGTTGAACCTGCGGGTTTGACGCAACCGACCGGAAACTTCATCTTTTGGTTGCATGAAGATCCGGTCCATACGGCACAAGGGACTTCGCCGGTTCGTCGAGACGGACGACGCGTCGGGTCTGCCGGTCGCGACTGTCGAGAAGATCCGTGCGATGATCTCCTTTGTCGAGGCGATGGAGACGCCCGACGAGCTCGCCGCCTTGCCGTCGTGGCGGGCCCACCGGCTCTCGGCGAACCGGCGTGGCACCTGGAGCCTGACGGTGACCCGCAACTGGCGGATCACGTTCCGGATCGAGGACGACGCGGCGATCGTCGATCTGGACTTCGAAGACTACCACTGAGGGATGCCGATGATGCGCATGGCACGTCCGATCCATCCGGGCTCCTTCATCAGGACGGAGATCGTCGAGGCCCATGGCCTGACGGTTCCGTCGGCCGCACAGGCGCTCGGCGTGGTACCCGCCGACCTGTCGGCGCTCCTCGACGCGGAGCGCGGGCTCTCGCCCGAGATGGCGCTCCGCATCGAGAAGGCGTTCGGCGTTTCGATGGAGACGCTGCTGCGGATGCAGACGGCCTACGAGATCGCCGTGGCCCGGTCCCGCGAGGGCGAGATCGAGGTCCGCCGCTTCGAGCCGCGGACCTGACCTCGCCCGGGCCGCCTCATCCCTCCCCGGGGTAGAGGCGCTCGAAGCCGGCGGCCACCTTGGCCATCAGCGCCGGGTCGCGGTCGCGCCAGTAGCGGGGGTCGCGCATCAGCTTGCGCAGTTCGGCCTCGTCCGCCGTGCCCTCGCGGGCACCGGCGGCGCGGCCGAGCGCGGGTTCGCCCGCCGTCATCATGCGGTGCAGCGCCATGACGCCGTCGTAGCTGGCCGCCAGACCGTCGACCGCGGCGGGCGGCAGGTTCGCCCGCGCCCAGGCGAGGACCTGACGCGAGACCGTGCGCCAGCCTTCCGGCCCGCCGAATTCCGCGTGGAGGCGCTCGATCTCCCGCTCCGCCTGGTATTGGGCGGCCACCTCGCGGATCAGCGGGACCATCCGCTCGGCCGCGAGATCGTAGAGGAGCTGCGCCTGGTCGGCGGTGAAGCCGGCCGCGTGCAGGCGGCCGTTGATGTCGCCGTCCGGCTCGAACAGGCCGTGGTCGCAGCGCACCGCGTAGCCGTCCGGCGCGTCGGGCACCCCGAGCGCCCGGAGAACCTTGCGCCGGGTGTCGTCGTCGGGCGCCTGTCCCGCCTCCCAGAAGGGCGCGGGCATGCCGGACGAGAGCCGCCGTTCGAGTTCCAGATAGGACTTCAGCAGCGCGTCGGTGCGGACGGAACCGGTGGCCGGGTCGCGGAACTTGTCCGGGACGGCGGGGGCGGGAACGGGGGTGGGCGCGGACGCGGCGGCGCCGGGGTCGAGAAGGCTGGTCATGGGTCTGTCCTCCGTTGGGGGGCGATGGAATCGGGGTCCACGGCGCGGACGAGCGGGGGCGGCACGCCCAGCGCCCGGCCGAGCCAGCGGGCGGCGGCGGCGGCGTCGACGACGGCCTGCCCGTCCGGCCCCAGGGCGGCGACGCCGTCGAGCCAGCCGAGCACGGCCCGCACGTCGCGCTGGGCCTGCGCCCGGGCGAGCGGGGCGTGCCACCGGAGGTCGACGAGGCGTCCGTCGACCATCAGCTCCGGCACCTCGCCGCGCCGCGCGAGGATGGCGAGGCCCCGCAGGACCAGCGGCACCAGCAGCTCGCCCTGGAGGCGGCCGAAGGTGGCGCCCAGCAGGCGTGCGGTCTCCTCGGCCCGTTCCGCCACCTCGGTCGCGGTCATCCGCGGCCCGGCGACCGGGGGGCCCAGCCGGTCGACGAGGAGCGCGTTGCGGATGCGGGCCCGCAGATCGTCGAGCACGAGCTGCGACACGTCGAACCGGCCGGGTGCGGCCAGCGGCGTCAGACCGGCGGAGCCGACGGCCTTGGGGATGATCGTCCCGGGCACGAGCCGGATCGACGCCGGGTTCAGAACCCCGTCGTCGTCGGCCTGCCAGATGCCGGTGACGGCGATCGACGCGTTCTTCAGGACGAGTTCGACCACCTTGTTGGCCGTCCGGATGTCCGGAAGGGCCTTCATCACCGGCGACCGGCCATAGACCTCGCCCGCCGTCTTCATCCAGCGGAAGTTGACGAAGGGCGAGCGGCGCAGCCGCGCATGGGCGAGGCGGACGGGGCCCGTGTCGGTCTCCAGCACCGCCGCATAGCGCACGGCCGTGCCGTCGGGCAGGGCCGCCTCGGTCAGGGGGAAGCGGCGGTCGGGATCGCGGACGCCGCCCTCGACCGCCCCGGCCGGCAGCCCGTCGCGCCCGAACCGGCCGAGGAGGTCGGCCAGCGTCGGCTCGCTGCGCCGGAACGTGCCGTCGAGGCGGCCGGACGGCCCCTCCTCCATCACCACCTGGGCCAGGGGCACGGCGGCGAAGCGGAAGGCCGACGCCTCGCCGGGCGGTGCCTCCTCGAAGAGAAGGCACGCGGTGCCGGCGACCACCAGGTCGAGGTGGCACTGGTGCAGCTCGACCGCGAGGTTGGAGCGGTCGAAGTGGCTCTGCAGCACCCCGGTCGCCCGCTCCAGCACGGGCGCGAGGCGGTCGGCGTCGGCCGGCGGCACGTCCACGCCGGGGGCGAGGCCGAACCAGCGGGAGAAGGGCGGGGTCAGGGCGGCGAGCAGGCCCGCGGCCAGCTGCTCGACCGCGTCGGGCGCGGTGCCGTCGTACAGCCGCTCGGTCCGCCGCTCGCCGGGAACGGCGGTCCGGGCCGGCCCGCCCGCCTGCGGCAGGGCGACGTCGTAGCAGTCCTGCCAGTGCGCCTCCCAGGTGGAGCGGGCGGCCCGGGCCTTGCCGTAGCGGGCGAGAAGTCGGTCGGCCGACCAGGGATCGTCGGGATCCTCGCGCATCGCCTCATTCCCCCAGGAGCCGCTTGCGGACGGGGATGCCGACCGCCTCGAGGAGCGCGCCCGTCCAGCCGGTCGCGACCGTGCCCGCCCGGCCGCGGGCGCGGCGCGCCACGACCGCCTCCTGCTCCGCGAGGGCCGGCGGCTCCGCCCCGGCGGGCGGCGGGGACGGTGACGGGGCTGGCGCCGGCGTCACGGCCGGAACCGGGGGCGGCGGCGCCGCGACCGGGGCGGGGGTCAGGGACGGGGGGCGGGGGTTGATCACGCTTCCCACGGCGGGTCCTCCTGTCGGATCGGGGATGGGGATGGGGATGCGAGGCGGCGATAGAGCTGCCAGGGGGTGAGCACCGCGGGATCGGCGAGGCCGATCACCCGCTTCACCGCCTCGACGCAGGTGAAGGGCGCGGGCGGGGCGACGCGGACGCGGTCGCGCCGGACGGCGGCGCGGACCACCGCATGGCCCCGCCCCCGGTACCAGCCCGGCACGTCCCACAGCACCGGCCGGTCGAGCACCCGGACGTCCGTATGCGGCGCCAGGGGATCGACGAGGATCCACCGCTCGCCGTCGTTCAGCACCACGAAGCAGTGCCGGAACCCGGGACGGAGCCAGCGCAGCCACCACAGCGGTGCCTCGCCCGAGAACACCACCCATGCCGACGGACGGGCGGCCGATGGGACTTCGATCCTCATGCCACGATCCCCTTCTCACGCAGGACGGGCGAGATGCGATCGAACGCCTCGGTCCAGATCGCATGGGCCCGCATCTCCCGGCGGCGCTGGGGATCGGGCGCCATGTGGCGCCGGCCGTAATGGGCCAGCACGAGGAGATGCTCGCGGAAGAGGCGGCGGTTCCGGTAGAGCCGGTCGACGACGCGGAGCACGTCGAGCGGCTCGCAAGGCCGGGAGACGAGGCCGCGGCCGGCGCCGAACCGCGCACCCTCCTGCCGCGCCGCGTTCGCCTCCATGAACCAGAACCACGCCTCCTCGACCGTGTCGAAGGGGGTGGCCGACGTCGTGGCGGTGGCGCGGGGCATCTGACGTTCGCGTGGCAACCGCTCTCTCCCTCGTCCGATG
>JBIJED010000162.1:0-6585 GCA_044343785.1 Azospirillales bacterium
CAGGTCATGCCGTCGACGGAAAGCGTGAGCAAGGAAACCTCCGGGATCGTGGCGTCACGCCCGGGAAGATGGGGCTTCCAGCGACCGGAAGGTCAAGTCCCCATTTTCGTCAGTGTCTTTCCGCCACGGGACCGGGTCAGCCGCCCCACGTCCGTTCGAGGACCGACAGCCAGTTCTCCACGCAGAGACGCCGCAGCGCGTCGTCGTCGTAGCCGCCCGCCCGCAGCGCCCCGACGAGGTTGGGCAGTCCGGCCACGTCCTTGATGCCGGCGGGGATCATCGCGCCGTCGAAGTCCGACCCGATCGCGACGCCCTCGATGCCCAGGTGCGCGACCAGATGGTCGACGTGCCGGACCATCTGCTCCAGCGGGGTGTCGACGTCCACCCGTCCGTCCGGGCGGATGAAGCAGGTCGCGAAGTTCAGCCCGACCACGCCGCCGCGTTCCCTGATCGCGTCCAGTTGCCGGTCGGTCAGGTTGCGGGCGTGGCCGCACACGGCGTGGGCGTTCGAATGGGTCGCGACGAGCGGCGCGTCCGACAGGCGCGCCACCTCCCAGAACCCCGCCTCGTTGATGTGGGACAGGTCGATCATCACCCGCAGCCGGTTGCATTCGCGCACGAGGTCGCGCCCGGCGTCGGTCAGCCCGGGGCCCGTGTCCGGCGTCGCGGGGAAGCGGAAGGGCACGCCGTGGCCGAAGCGGTTCGGCCGGCTCCACACCGGGCCGAGCGAACGCAGGCCGCCCGCATGCAGCACGTGCAGTGCGTCGAGGTCGTCGCCGACCGCCTCCGCCCCCTCCACGTGGAAGACGGCCGCGACCGCGTCGGCCGCCATCGCGGCGCGGATGCCGGCGACGCTGCGGCACACCCGCACCTGCCCGGCCGATGCCGCCTCCACCCGCAGGAGCAGGGCGAACATCGCCGTCACCGTCGTCATCGCGTCCGCCGTCGGGACGATCGGCGGCAGCGGCACGTCGTAGCGCGCCCGGCTCATCTGGTCGTTCATCGAGACCTTGCCCTCGGGCGAGGGCACGAAGGCCGCGAACAGCCCGCCGACGAAACCGCCCGCCTTCATGCGCGGCAGGTCGAGCTGGCCCGCCCCGTTCCCGTCCAGGAACCCGGCCACCGGATCGCCTTTCCCGCGGTTGAGACGGAGGAGGAGATCGTTGTGCCCGTCGAACACGGGAAACGGCTTGGTCATCGGGGCCTCGGCTGGCGGCTGTCGCGGAAGCCTAGCGACGAACGGCGGAACGCGGTAGCCCTTCGCGGCGAAGGGGAAAGCCCGGACCGGACGGACCGTTCCCGGTCTCGACGTCCCGCCCCCCCTCCCGTGTCACGGGAGGGGGACAGGGTGAGGGTGTCTCTTCTCAGCCCGCCTGCTGGATCGCCGACAGCATCCACGAGCCGCCGACCGGCCGGACGAAGGTCCACACCTCCGTCGCCTCGACCTCGCGGTCGGGCGTGCCCTCGACGACCCGGCCCGAGGCGTCGACCGAATAGTCGACGTGGGCGAAGCGCATGGCGACGGTCGCGTACTCCTCGCCGCCCTCCCGCCACGCCTCGGCGAGATCGCCCTGCACGAGGCGCACCCGCTCGGTGCGGTTCTGCACGCCGCGCGCCGTGTCGGCGTTCATCTCCTCGACGAAGTAGCCGGCCATCTCCGCCGTCATCAGCGCGCGCATCGCGCCGACGTCGCCGCGGCTCCAGGCGTCCTGCACGTCGGTCAGGAGCCGCTCGAACGACGCATAGTCGCCCTCGCGGATCTGGATCGGCACGGGTGCCGGCCGCGACGGGCCGCTCGCGCCGCCGCCCACGCCGGGCGCGCGGGCGTCGAACCCGCCCATCGGACCGCTGCCAATCGGGCCGCCGCCCAAGGGGCCGCCGCCCAGGGGATTGCCGCCCACAGGGCCGCCGAGGCCCGTGCGCGCATGGCCCATCCCCGCCGGGGCCGGCTGCTGGCGCCGACGGAAGAAGGCGACCGCGAGCCAGATCAGGCCACCGATCAGCGCCGCCTGCATCAGGAGACCGAGGATGGAGCCGAAGCCGGCCATGCCGCCGAAGAGGCCGTGGCCGAACAGCAGGCCGAACAGGCCGGCACCGATCAGTCCACCGAGCAGCGCGCCGCCGAAACCGCCGCCGAACAGCCCGCCGGGGCGGGCCTGGGTGGCGGGCGAGGTCATCGCCGGCTGCGGGCGGACCTGCTGCGGGGCGGCGGTGCGCTCCATCGGGGCGGCCGTGCGGGGCGCGGTGCTCGTCGCGGGCGGCGCCTGATAGGTCTGGCTGCCGCGGCTGCCGCTGCTCTTGCCGCTTCCGGCGCGGGCGTCGGCCAGGGCCGGCGCGATCGCCACGGCGAGGCCGAGGGTGATCGCGGCCAGGGTCGTGGCGCGGCGACGGGGGGCGGTGGTGGCGGTCATGACGACGTCTCCCGGAACTCGAACACCAATGACATGGGCATCCGCGGGCCGGCTTTTGAGGGGGGCCGCTTCCTACAACCGGACGATGCCGGCCGCCATGTGTTCCGGGAGCCCCGCCACCACGTCCAGATCGAACGGCGTCGGCAGGACGAGACGCTGCGCATGGAGGTGCAGCGGCACCGGCGGCGTCCGGTCGGGGCCGTAGATCGGGTCGCCCTGGATCGGATGGCCGAGGATCGCCATGTGGGCGCGCAGCTGGTGCATCCGGCCGGTCGCCGGTTCCAGCCGGACCACGGACAGGCCGTCGCCGGTGGCGAGGACGGTCCAGCGCGTGACCGCCGGCCAGCCGCCGGGATCGGCCACGACGCGCGAGCCGCCCGGGGCCTTCACCTTGAGGAGCGGCGCGTCGACCGTTCCGCCGCCCCGCCCCGGCCGGCCGGCCACGACCGCCAGATAGGTCTTGCGCACCAACCGCGCCCGGAACGCCCGGCCGAGCAGGGCCGCGACCTCCGCCGTGCGGGCGAGGGCGAGGCAGCCGCTCGTGTCCTTGTCCAGCCGGTGGGCGAGGCGGGGCGGCCCCGCCCAGGGCAGGCCGAGGGGGCCGAGGAACATCTCCAGATGGTCCTGCGGCTTGGTCCCGGCGTGGACGGACAGGCCCGCCGGCTTGTCGAGCACGATCACCCGGGCGTCGGCGAAGAGCACCCGGGCGCCGATGGCCTCGGCCGTCCAGCGGACCCTCAGAGGAACGCCGCCTCGTGGAAGCTGCGCAGCTTGCGGGAGTGCAGCTGGCCCTGCTCCTGCGCCCGGAGCAGCTCCATCGTCAGGATGCCGATCTGGAGGTGCTGGTCCACCCGCTCGCGGTAGAAGCGGTCGGCCATGCCCGGCAGCTTGATCTCGCCGTGCAGCGGCTTGTCCGACACGCAGAGCAGCGTGCCGTAGGGGACGCGGAAGCGGAAGCCGTTGGCGGCGATGGTGGCACTCTCCATGTCCAGCGCCACGGCGCGGGACTGGCTGAACCGCTGCACCGGCTCGGAATGGTCGCGCAGTTCCCAGTTCCGGTTGTCGATGGTGGCGACCGTCCCCGTCCGCATGATCGACTTCAGGTCGTAGCCCGACAGGCCCGTCGTCCTGCTGACCGCCTGCTCCAGGGCCTGCTGCACCTCGGCCAGCGCCGGGATGGGAACCCAGGTCGGCAGGTCGGCGTCGAGCACGTGGTCGTCGCGCACATAGGCGTGGGCGAGCACGTAGTCGCCGAGCCGCTGGGAGTTCCGGAGCCCCGCGCAGTGGCCCAGCATGATCCAGGCGTGCGGGCGCAGCACCGCGATGTGGTCGGTGATCGTCTTCGCGTTCGACGGCCCCACGCCGATGTTCACCATCGTGATGCCCGAGTGCCCCTCCCGCATCAGGTGATAGGCCGGCATCTGCGGCAGGCGCACGGCCCGCGTGCCGCGCGGGGCGTCCGACGTCAGGTTCGCGTTGAAGGTGACGTGGTCGCCCGGCTCCACGAACGCGGTGTAATGGCTGCGGTAGGCGCGGGTGGCGGGGTGGTCGGCCTTCGCCATCATCTCGTGGCCGAGGCGGACGAACTGGTCGATGTAGAACTGGTAGTTGGTGAACAGCACGAAGTTCTGGAACCGCTCCGGCGGGGTCGCCGTGTAGTGGCGCAGCCGGTGCAGGCTGTAGTCGACCCGCGGTGCGGTGAAGAGCGCCAGCGGCTGCGGCTCGCCCGGCGGAACCTCGTGGGTGCCGTTGACGATCGCGTCGTCCATGTGGGCGAGGTCGGGCACGTCGAAATGGTCGCGCAGCCGCTTCAGCCGCTCGGGATCGAGGTCGCCCTCCACGTGCAGGCCGTCCGCGAAGGCGAAGTGGATGGGGATGGGCTGCCGGCTCACGCCCACTGTCAGCGGGACGCCGTGGTTCTTCAGCAACTGGTCGAACTGGTGGCGGTAGTAGGCGGCGAAGAGGTCCGGCCGCGTGATCGTCGTGCGATAGACGCCGGGGCCGGGCACGAAGCCATAGGACAGGCGGGTGTCGACCCGGGTCGATCGGTCGGTGACGATCTCGACGTAGGGGTAGGTGCGGTGGATGCGGCCCGTGTCGTCGGCGCCCCGCGCGAAAGCCTGGAAGCGGGCGCGCAGGTCGGCGCAGTGGGTGTCGTAGATCTCGCGGACGCGGGCGAGGGCGGCGTCGGGATCGGTGAACTGTTCGGGCCGGAACGTCGGTGCGCCGGTCGTGAGGCCATCGGACATGGTCTCGTCCTTCTTCTCTCGTCTCGATGGCGACGAGGATCTATCGCAATCGCCGGTCGGCGTCGAGGTTCACGGGACGCGGGGCAGGGGCGTGGAATGATGATAGGAAAATATTGACACGACCGGCTCGTGACGCAATCTTTGGGTGCGTGTCCACCTTGGGAGATCGCGCATGATCCGCCGTCCCATCGATCCCGCAGCGACCGTCGAGGAGGCCGACGTCCGCGCGGTGAAGGCCGCGCTGGCCGCCGCTGGGCACTACGCCGTGCCGGACCACGGCCTGACCGGCTGGACCGACCGGGGGCTGTTCGACGGCATCCGCGCGTTCCAGCGGGCCGTCGGCCTGCCGGTGACCGGCATCCTGCGCCCGGGCGACGGGACGGCGACGCGCCTCGCCGAGGCGGGTGCGGCGGGCCGCGTCCACGTCCGCGCCTATGACCGGACGGTCGACGGGCAGGTCGTCCACGTGGCGGGCCACGAGCGGCGGGTTCCCGAGGGCGGGGCACGCGGCGCCCCCGTCGACGCGACCAACGCCTACGTGAAGCCCGGCACGCACGCCGACTGGGACCGGGCGAAGGGGGAGGACGGGTTCATCAACCTGCCGACGACGGAGGCCCGCTTTCGTCGAGAATGCGTCACGCTCGTCACCACGTTGCATCGCGACATCGGGACGACGGCGACGTGGCGTGAGGGGACGAAGATAACGGTAGACAACATCGAAAGCATTCCACCCGGAACGGCCATCGCGACTTTCAATAATGGCATCTATCCTCCAAGCGGAGATTCAACGCCCAAACATGCCGCATTGTTCGTTCGGGCCGCCGAGGAGGGTGGGGTCAAGGGCGCTTACATCTATGATCAGTACGCCCGTGATTTCCCGAGCGGTCGACCCAAGCCGGCGGGAGTACGCTTTGTCGCGTTCGACGGTGCCAAGAGTGTGCAGAATGACATCGGGCGCTACTCGGTCATCCGCCGCTCGGGAGACCGGCGATGAGACTGATCTTTGGCGCTTTAGCGTGTTGTTGCACTCTCCTCTTCTTCACCAGCGCGTCCGCAACCGACGAAAAATCACAAAAGAAAAATGTAGTCTGTCCCCCAACGTCGGCATTCGGTTCACGGTTCTATACCCCGACGCTGGAGTTCGGCACTCTCGACATCGAAAATACGTTCCTGATCGATGTATCCATTTGGATCGACCCAACCGTGTGGCTGGTGGCTGGAGAGGAAGAAATCCGATCGAAGGTGAAACGTTATGGATTTCCGGGCTATCTGACCTGCCATTACGTCGATGATACGGTTCTGTCCATATCGATCTCTGATTGCGTCTCCGGGATCTACCATCTCGGTCTATCCGATGCCGAACGCTACGGAACGAAATGGCTGGAATGGGACCGAGCCTGGGCGGTGGTCGTCGCGCCAGAACCGGGACAGTCATGCGCCGAGGTTCTGATGACGCGATCGGACGCAAACTTTCCCGAGCGTCCTGCCGTCTACGATAACGAGGGCCCACCGGCCAAACGACACGACTGCCCGCCGGTCCGGTTCGAGGCGCCGGCCGCGCGGCTGATCGGCTACGACACGCGCGAGGTGCTCGCCGACGGGTCGACCCGCCCGGGGCCGCAGGCGCTGGGCAATGTGCTGGATCTCGGGTCCGGCCTCGAACTCCAGATCCGCCACGACGTGTTCGAGGCCGATTTCCGCGACACGATCCGCCGCTTCGACCTGCTCTGCCGCTACGACGACGGGATCGAACTCGCCATCCCCGTGCAGTCCGGCCTGTGGGGCGTCTTCGGCCTCGCCCGCCACCCGCCGGCGGGCGCGCCCGCTGGCACGCCCGTGGTCTTCGAACGGGCCTGGGCCCTGTCGTGGACCAGGACGGGGGACTGGCCGCGATGATCGGCCGGCATCCCGTCCTCCTCGCCCTG
>JBIJED010000163.1:0-6568 GCA_044343785.1 Azospirillales bacterium
GCCGGGCGGTCGCCGCCGGGGCGGAAATCCTCGAACGCACGACGCGCCGGTTCGGCAAGCCGACCTTCGGCCTTCGGTCGACGACGATCGACGGGGAGACGGTCGCGGTGACGGAGGTGGACGCCATCCGCCGTCCCTTCTGCAACCTGAAGCACTTCGTCCGCGCGACCGACCGCAAGGACCCCAGGCTCCTGATCGTCGCCCCGCTGTCGGGCCATTACGCGACCCTCCTGCGCGGCACGGTGGAGGCGCTGCTTCCGCACCACGACGTGTGGATCACGGACTGGACGAACGCGCGCAACGTGCCCGCCTCGCTGGGCGGGTTCCATCTCGACGACTACATCGCCTATGTCATCGACTTCCTGCACCGGCTGGGCCCCGGCACCCACGTGCTGGCGGTGTGCCAGCCGGCGGTGCCCGTGCTGGCCGCCACCTCGCTGATGGCGCAGGCGAAGGACCCCTGCCGTCCCCTCACCATGACGCTGATGGGCGGGCCGATCGACACGACGGCGGCCAGGACGAAGGTCACCTCGCTCGCCGAGACGCGGCCGATCGACTGGTTCGAACGGACGGTCATCAGCGCGGTGCCGCCCTGGTATCCGGGCGCGTTCCGCCGCGTCTATCCCGGGTTCGTGCAGCTGACCGGGTTCATGTCGATGAACCTCGACCGGCACGTCGGCGCGCACATGAACCTGTTCCGCCACCTCGTGCGCGGCGACGGCGAATCCGCGGAGTCGCACCGCACCTTCTACGACGAATACCTGTCGGTCATGGACCTCCCGGCGGAATTCTACCTGGAGACGGTGGAGCGCGTGTTCCAGCGCCACGACTTCCCCAACGACCGGTTCATGTGGCGCGGGGTGAAGGTGGAGCCGAAGGCGATCACCGACACCGGCCTCCTGACGATCGAGGGGGAGCTGGACGACATCTCCGCCCCGGGCCAGACGGCGGCGGCGCACGACCTCTGCACCGGGATCCCGGAGGCGTTGCGCGGCCGATACCTTCAGGCGAAGGTGGGCCACTACGGCATCTTCAACGGGCGGCGCTGGCGCGAGCAGATCATGCCGCGCGTGCGCGACTTCATCCGTAGCCACGACGCGGACGAGCTGTCGCCCGTGGGCTGACGCGCCCGCACTCGACCACAACTCTCGATTGTGCCAGATGTGCGAACGGCGGACCGGATTGGCCGGCCCGCCGTTCAGAGGGAGGCAAACCCATGCACCACATGGGAACCTTCCTGTGCATCAGGCTCCGCATCGGCCGGCTGAAAGTCCGGTTCGTGCTCGCTTGGTGACAGGGGCCGGGGGTGGCCGCAAACCACCCCCGGTTCCAATCAAACTAACATCCCGCAGACGTTGCGTCACGCCCCTTCGTGACCACCCTTGCGGCTCACCCCCGGGGAATCAGGTCCCGATAGAGATCGGCGTAGGCGCCGGCGGCGCGGCCCCAGCCGTTGTCCACGCCCATTCCCGCCGCCCGGAGCCGGCGCCGCGCGTCCGGGTCCCGCCACAGGGCGCTGGCCCGGCCGATCGCGTCGGCCAGCGCGTCGCCGGTCGCGTCCGCGAACACGACGCCGGTGGCCCGCCCGGCCGCGAGCGCCTCCGGCGTCGCGTCGACCACCGTGTCGGCGAGCCCGCCCACCCGGCGCACGACCGGGATGGTGCCGTAGCGCAGCGCGTACATCTGGGTCAGCCCGCAGGGCTCGAACCGGGACGGCACGAGCAGCGCGTCGGCGCCCGCCTGGATCCGGTGCGACAGCGCCTCGTCGTAGCCGAGGCGGACGGCGACGCGCCCGGGGTTCGCCGCCGCCGCCGCCGCCAGCGCCGCCTCCAGCGCCCGCTCGCCCGCGCCGAGGACGCAGAGCTGCCCCCCCTCCGCGAGCAGGCGCGGCAGCGCGCCGATCACGAGGTCGATCCCCTTCTGGTCGGTCAGGCGGCTGACGATGGCGAAGAGCGGCGCCGCGGGGTCGGCCGCGAGGCCGAACGCCGACCGCAGCGCCGCCGTCGACGCGGCCTTTCCCGAGGGATCGGCGGCGTCGAAGGGGGCGGCCGCGTGCGGATCGCGTGCCGGGTTCCAGATGGCGTCGTCGATGCCGTTGAGGATGCCCGACAGCTGGCCCCGGCGCCCGGCGAGCAGGCCGTCCAGCCCGAACCCGCCCTCGGGCGTCGTGATCTCCCAGGCGTAGGTCGGGCTGACGGTCGTGATCCGGTCGGCGTAGAAGAGGCCCGCCTTGAGGAACCCGATGCCGCCCCTGTACTCCACCCCGTGGATCGAGAAGGCCGAGGGCGGCAGCTGGAGCGGGGCGAGGTGGGCGACGTCGGCGACGCCCTGGAAGGCGATGTTGTGGATCGTCGTCACCGCCGGAACGCGCCGGCCGCCCGAGAGCGCGAGATAGGCGGGGGCGAGGCCGGCCTGCCAGTCGTGTCCGTGGACGACGTCCGGCGTCCAGCCGGGGAGCGCGCCCTCCTGCGCGATGCGCTGGGCGGCGCGGGCGAGCGCGGCGAAGCGGAAGGGGTTGTCGGGCCAGTCGGTCCCGTCCGACGCCTGATAGGGCCCGCCGCCCCGGTCGTAGAGGACCGGCACGTCGAGGGCGACGACGTCGGCCCCCCCGCCCGCCCCGCCACCCGCCCCGTCGTCCACCCGGCCGGCGCGCAGCGTTCCCGTGAGGGGGCCGAACGGGCCCGGCAGCCCGGACACCCGGCCCACCACGGGCCAGCCGGGACGGGCGACCGCCGGGTAGCAGGGCACGAGCACCCGCGCGTCGACGCCCCGGGGCGCGAGCGCCGCGGGCAGCGCGCCCACCACGTCGGCGAGGCCGCCGGTCTTCACCAGCGGCACCATCTCCGACGCGACGAGGAGGACGCGCACGGGCGCGGAAACCGGCGCCGGGCTCATCGCCCCCGGGAGAGCCGGTCGACCATCTCCTGGGTCACCAGCGTCACCCCGCCCTCCGACACGTGGAAGCGGCGGGCGTCCTCGGCCGGGTCCTCGCCGACGACCATGCCCTCGGGGATCGTCACACCGCGATCGACGACGACCCGCGTCAGCCGGGCACCGCGCCCGACCTGGACGTCCGGCAGCAGGACGGCGCCCTCCAGACGGGCGTAGGAATTGACGCGCACCTTGGAGAACAGGAGCGAGCCGCGCACCGTGGCGCCGGAGACGATGCAGCCGCCGGACACGAGGCTGTCGACCGCCATCCCGCGGCGGGTCTCGGCGTCGAAGACGAACTTCGCCGGCGGCAGCTGCTCCTGATAGGTGACGATCGGCCAGGCGGGATCGTAGAGGTTCAGGTCGGGCGTGACCTTGGTCAGGTCGAGGTTCGCCTCCCAATAGGCGTCGACCGTGCCGACGTCCCGCCAGTACGCGTCGGCCCCTTCGCGCGAATAGATGCAGCTGTCGCGGAAGGAATGGGCGATCACCTTGGCGCGCGGGACGAGGTGGGGGATGAGGTCGCGCCCGAAATCGCGCGAGGAGGCGGGATCGGCGGCGTCCCGCTCCAGCTGGGAATAGAGGAAGTTCGCGTCGAAGACGTAGACGCCCATGCTGGCGAGCGCCATGTCGGGCCGGCCCGGCATGCCCGGCGGATCGGCCGGTTTCTCGAGGAAGCTGGTCACCCGCCCGTCGGCGTCGATCGCCATCACGCCGAAGCCGGTCGCCTGCATCCGCGGCACCTCGAGGCAGGCGACGGTGCAGTCGGCCCCCTTCGCGATGTGGTCGCGGAGCATGACCCCGTAATCCATCTTGTAGATGTGGTCGCCGGCGAGGATGACGATGAACTCGGCACCGTGGCTGCGCAGGATGTCGAGGTTCTGGTAAACGGCGTCCGCCGTGCCCTGGTACCAGCTCGTCTCGTCGATCCGCTGCTGGGCCGGGAGCAGGTCGACGAACTCGTTCATCTCCCCGCGCAGGAAGTTCCAGCCCCGCTGCAGGTGGCGGAGCAGGCTGTGGCTCTTGTACTGCGTCAGCACGCTGATGCGGCGGATGCCCGCGTTGACGCAGTTGGAGAGCGCGAAGTCGACGATGCGGAACTTGCCGCCGAAATAGACCGCCGGCTTGGCCCGGCGGTCGGTGAGCATGCGCAGCCGGCTGCCCCGACCACCGGCCAGGACCAGCGCATGGGTGCGGCGCGTGGCCTGTCGAACGTCCCTGTCCTCGACCATGCCGCAGTCCTCCCGGCGGGATCGGCGGTTCTTCGAGGACCCCGCGGGTCCGCACGCTGCCGACAGCCCACTCATGCGTGAGGCTGCCACAAAGCTCCCCCGGCTCCAACCACGACCGATGCAGGGTTTCCGCGACCCGGCGGCGGGGCGGAATGCACAGATTCTGTGCACCCGGCGACACGGGTCCCGGATGGCGACGGGCGAGGGAGCGGCGACTGGAGACCGACGGCGCGTCGGCGGCGTGCCGTCGCACCGCGGTCCGGCAGAGTGACTGCCGCTTTTTTCGGCAACGCGGCCGTTCGGCGGGCGACCGGCGCATCCGGCATCGCCCGGAATTCGCGCCCGACGCACCGTCGGTGCACGGCCGCGGGTCGGCACGGAACTTGCTGCGAAGAGGCCCGAAGGTCGGCCGGCCGCCTGGACCGACCAGCGTGACGAATTGGTTTCGAGAGGTCTTCGATGACGCGTCCTCTTCTCCGTTGGTTGCCGTTCCTGGCGGCCCTGCTGGCCCTGGCGCCGCTCCCGGCCTTCGCCCAGGACGCCAAGGTCGACCACGGCGTGACCGCCTGGATGCTCACCTCCACGGCGCTCGTGCTCCTGATGACCATCCCGGGGCTCGCCCTGTTCTACGGCGGCATGGTCCGCAAGATGAACGTGCTGGCGACCGTGATGCAGAGCTTCGCGATCTGCTGCCTGATCGCGGTCCTCTGGATGGTGGTCGGGTATTCGATCGCCTTCTCCAACGGCACCGAATACTTCGGCGGCCTGTCCCGCATGTTCCTGATGGGGATCGACTGGTCGGCCCCCTTCACGCTCGGTGCCGGCACCGACGCCGCCGTCGCGACGGTGATCCCCGAGAGCGTGTTCGTCATGTTCCAGATGACGTTCGCGATCATCACGCCGGCGCTCATCGCCGGGGCCTTCGCCGACCGGATGAAGTTCTCCTCGATGCTGGTCTTCGTCGCCCTCTGGTCGCTGATCTGCTATGCGCCGGTCGCCCACTGGGTCTGGCATCCGCAGGGCTTCCTCTTCGCGTGGGGCGTGCTCGACTTCGCGGGCGGCACCGTCGTCCACATCAACGCCGGCGTCGCGGGCCTCGTGGCCGCGATCGTCATCGGCAAGCGCAAGGGCTATCCGAGTGCCAACTTCGCGCCGCACAACCTCGTGCTCTCGCTGGTCGGCGCCTCGCTCCTTTGGGTCGGCTGGTTCGGCTTCAACGCCGGCTCGGCCATCGCCGCCGACGGCCGCGCGGGCATGGCGATGCTGGTGACGATGGTCGCCTCGGCGTCGGGCGCGCTGGCGTGGATGTTCGCCGAGTGGGCGGCCAAGGGGAAGCCGAGCGTGCTCGGCATCATCTCCGGCGCCATCGCCGGCCTCGTCGCGATCACCCCGGCCGCGGGCTTCGTGTTCCCGGGTCCGGCGCTGATCATCGGCGTCGTCGGGGGCCTCGTCTGCTTCTGGGCGTCGACCTCGCTCAAGAACGCGATGCGCTACGACGACGCGCTCGACTGCTTCGGCGTCCACGGCGTCGGCGGCATCGTCGGCGCGCTTTTGACCGGCGTCTTCGCGGCCGGCACCTTCACCGCCACAGAAGCCAACCCGAAGGGCTACCACGGCCTCCTCGAGGGCAACTTCGAGCAATTCATGCTCCAGATCTACGGCGTGGTGATCACGGTCATCTACACCGCGATCGTCACCTTCGTGCTGCTGAAGATCGTCGACGTGATCATGGGCCTGCGGGTGGAGGAGGAGATCGAGCGCGACGGCCTCGACATCGGCCTCCACGGCGAGGTGGTGCACTGATCCGCGCCGGCGTCGCGTGACGAAGGAGGGCCCGGGCGGGAGACCGCCCGGGCCCTTTCCGTTCCGGCCCGCCTTCCCTTGCCATCCGGCCGTCCCTTGGCCGTCCGTCAGTCCGGAAAGCCCGGGGCGGACCGCACGCCGCCGGTGACGATGCCGGCGCGATTGATCTCCGCCGGGGCCGACAGCGCCCGGCCCTCCTCCCCGGCCCAGGCGTCGCCGCCGACGCCGAGCCAGCGCAGGATCGCCGCCGCGGCCACGTGCGCCGCCCGCCCGTTCCCGTCGTCCGCCTTCACCGCCACGGCGATCCCCCGCCGCGGCAGGATGGCGAGATGGACGCCCTCCGCCCCGCCCTTCGCCAGGACCTCGCCGGGCAGCAGGTCCATCAGGCGGGTGTCGAACCGCCCGGTTCCGCTGATCAGGCGCGGATGCGCCGCCCATGCCGCCGCGATCCGCCGCATCGCCGCGGCGCGCGCGGGCGCCACGCCCGCGGGATCGACGAAGCGCGCCATCGTCGCCGCGAAGATCCTGAGCGGCATCGCCCAGTTGGGGACCGAGCAGCCGTCGATGCCGACCGGCAGCGCGGCCGTGTCGAGCCCGGAGAG
>JBIJED010000164.1:0-6560 GCA_044343785.1 Azospirillales bacterium
TGTCGTGTCCCTCGAGACGTTCCTGAACGCCCAGGTCTACGCGTTCCTCCTCGTCTTCGCGCGGGTCGGCACCGCGCTCATGTTCATGCCCATCTTCGGCGAGGCGTTCGTCAGCGGCACGATCCGCCTCCTGTTCGCGCTCGGGATGAGCCTCCTCCTGATGCCCGTCCTCATGCCGACCCTTCCGGTCGCGCCTACGGACGTGCCGGGCCTCCTCACGCTGATCGCGACGGAAGGCTTCATCGGGCTGTTCCTCGGCGTGATCGCACGCCTCCTGATGAGCACGCTCGAGGTCGCGGGCATGATCGTCTCGATGCAGACGGGCCTTTCCGCGGCGGTGATGTTCAACCCGTCCCTCGGCACGCAGGGCTCGCCTTTCGGCTCCATGCTCGGGGTCCTCGGCATCACGATCGTGGTCATCGCGGACCTCCACCACCTGTTGCTGGCCGGCATCGGAAACAGCTACGCCCTGTTTCCCCCCGGAGGGGTGCTCCCGGTCAACGACTTCTCCGAGACGATCATGCGGCTCGTGGGGCAGAGCTTTGCGATCGGCACCCAGATGGCCGCCCCGTTCGTGATCGGCGGCATCATCCTGAACGTCGCCCTCGGCGTGCTGTCGCGGCTGGTGCCGCAGATGCAGATCTTCTTCGTCGCGCTGCCGGTGCAGATCGGCGCCGGCCTGATGCTCTTCGCGATCTCGCTCGGAGCCGCGATGCTCCTCTGGCTGACCCTGTTCGAGGAGACGCTGACCGGTCTTCTCGGCTCCGGGTGAGGGGAGAGCGATGGCCGAGGACGATGATGACGCCAGCAAAACGGAAGACCCCACCGGCAAACGTCTCGGCGATGCGCGCGAAAAGGGTCACGTTCCGGTCAGCCAGGACGTCAAGCACCTCTTCGTCCTGTCCTCCGTCCTCGCGGTGGTGGCCCTTCTGGGGCCGTGGATGGCGCGTGACCTCACCCACGCGCTCGTGCCCTTCATGGAGCAGGCGCACCAGATCCCGCTCGACCGCGGCGGCGTCGCCCTGGCGCTGGGGCAGATCGCGATCGACGTCGCGATCATCCTGGCCTTTCCGATCCTGATCGTCCTGATCGGCATCCTTGCCGCGTCCTGGCTCCAGAACGGGTTCCTCTTCTCGTCGGGCCCGCTCGCATGGGATCTGAACAAGCTGAACCCCATCACCGGGTTCAAGCGGATGTTCTCCCTGAACGGGCTGGTCGAGCTCGTGAAGGGGCTCATCAAGATCGCGATCATCGCCACGATCGTGGGCGTGGTGCTGTGGCCGCGCATGCGCGTCCCGGACCGGTTCACCTTCCAGTCGCCGGCCCAGATGCTCCGCGACCTCTTCGATCTGACGGTGCTGATCCTGATCACGATCATCGCCGTCCAGATCATCGTCGCGCTCGCCGACTATCTCTATCAGCGCTGGAACTACGCGCGGCAGCTCCGGATGACCAAGCAGGAGGTCAAGGAGGAGTACAAGCAGATGGAGGGCGATCCGCAGATCAAGGCGCGGATCCGCTCCATCCGCATGGACCGGGCCCGCCGCCGGATGATGGCCGCCGTCCCCACGGCCGACGTCGTGGTGACGAATCCGACGCACTACGCGGTCGCGCTGAAGTACGATCCCACGTCGATGGCCGCACCCCGCCTCGTCGCGAAGGGCACCGACCTCGTCGCCCTCAAGATCCGCGAACTGGCCGAGGAGAACGACGTGCCGATCGTCGAGAACCCGCCCGTGGCACGCGCGCTCCACGCGACGGTCGAGATCGACGCCGAGATCCCGCCCGACCAGTATCGCGCGGTGGCCGAGATCATCTCCTTCGTGTTCAAATTGAAGCGCCGCGTGATGCCGGCCGGCTGACGCCCGGCCGCATCCGGCGACCGGTGCCGGAAGACTTCGGGCCGGAAAACTTCGGGCGGGGGGCCCATGACAGCCGAAGGCCGACCACTGACCGTGCTCCCGGCGGGTACCCGTGCCGACGGGCGATCGGCAGCGACGGGGGGCGTCGGCCTCGGGCTCGCCGCGTCCCTCGTTCTGGTCGCAGCGCTCGTCGCCGGTCTCCCGGTGCTCGCCGGGGTCGCGACGATCGGCGTCGCGGCAGGCCTCGCGCTGACCGGCGTCGGCGTCCGGCGGCTCGCCGCGGCGGAGGCCGATCTGCGCGACCGGGCCGACATCCTGGGCCGCGCGTTCGAGGGGGGGGCCACGGGACGGATCCTCGCCGACGACGACGGGAACGTCCTCGCGGCCAACCGGGCCACTGCGCGCCTCCTCGGAGCGGACGGGGGCGGCGCCCTCGCGCGCCTGCGGGACGCGGTCGGGACCGCGGCGGGACCCGACGGGTGGCTGCGGCTGGTCGACGGGGCGGGCGCGGCCGTGCCGGTCTCGCTCGCGGGCGGCGACGGTCTCGCGCACGCCGTCCGGCTGCGCGGCGGTCTCGTCGAGTGGCGGATCGAAACGCCGCCGCCGGGCGGGGCCGAGGACGTCGACGGTCCGGCCGACCTTCTCGACCAGCTTCCGGTCGGCGTGCTGCTGGTGGAGGTGGACGGCCGGATCGTCCACGCGAACCGCGCGTTCGCCGACGCGCTGAACATCGCCCCCGAGGCGCTCCGCGACCTCCGTCTCCACGATCTGGCGCCGGTGCCGCCGCCGGTGCCGCCCGACCGCCTCCTCCCATCGGACGCGCCGTCGGCCCGGGGCGAGGTGCTCATGGCGGGTCCGGGGGGGCGGCGGGTCCACGCCATCCTGAACGAGGCCCCGATCGGGCCGGACCGCCGCTGCGTCGTCGCGATCGAATTGACCGCCGAGCAGGACTGGCAGGATGCGCTGCGCCGGTCGGAACACCGCTTCCAGCGCCTGTTCGACGATTCGCCGACGGGCGTGGCGCTGATGGGCGGCGACGACCGGCTCGTCGAGGGCAACAGGGCCTTCCTCGATCTCGTCGCGCGCTCGCCCGAGGCGGCGATCGGACGGCCGCTCGTCGATCTGATCCGGCCCGAGGACCGGCCCGAGGCGGCCGTCCGGCTGCGCGAGGCGCGGGACGGAAGCGAGCGGCCGTTCGAGGTCCGGCTCGACGGCGCGGGGGCCCCGTCGGGCGACAGGGTCGTGCGGCTCCACGCCCGCCGCCTGTCCGGGGCCGCGGGGGGCGGCGCGCTGGTCGTCCACGCGATCGACCTGACCGAGCAGAAGCGGCTGGAGATGCAGTTCGTCCAGGGCCAGAAGATGCAGGCGGTCGGCCAGCTCGCGGGCGGCGTCGCGCACGACTTCAACAATCTCCTGACCGCGATGATCGGCTTCTGCGACCTCTTGCTGCTGCGCCATCGGCCCGGCGACCAGTCGTTCAGCGACATCATGCAGATCAAGCAGAACGCGAACAGGGCGGCGAACCTCGTGCGCCAGCTCCTCGCCTTCTCGCGCCAGCAGACGCTGCAACCGAAGGTGCTGAACATCACCGACGTGCTGGCGGAGCTCTCGAACCTCCTGCACCGGCTGATCGGCGAGAACATCGAGCTGCGGATGGTCCACGGCCGCGACCTGGGGCTGGTGAAGGTCGACCAGGGGCAGCTGGAGCAGGTGATCATCAACCTCGCCGTCAACGCGCGCGATGCGATGCCGGGTGGCGGCCGTCTCACGATCCGGACCCGCAACCACACGGTCGACCACCCGATGCGCATGGGGCACGAGGAGGTGCCCGGGGGCGACTACATCTCGATCGAGGTCTCGGACACGGGCGTCGGCATTTCCGCCGACAACCTCAACCGCATCTTCGAGCCGTTCTTCTCGACCAAGGAGGTCGGCTCGGGGACGGGGCTCGGCCTGTCGACCGTCTACGGCATCGTGCGGCAGACGGGCGGTTTCGTCTTCGTGAAGTCGGCTCCGGAGGAAGGGGCCACCTTCACCATCCTCCTGCCGGCCCACAAGGGCGAGGTCGAAGCCCCCGGGGCCGTTGCGGCCGACGGCGGCGGCGACCTGACCGGCGTCGGTACCATCCTCCTCGTCGAGGACGAGGACGCCGTGCGCGTGTTCAGCAGCCGCGCGCTGCGGAACAAGGGCTATCAGGTGCTCGAGGCCCGCTCGGGGGAGGCCGCGCTCGAACTGCTGGAGACCACCGGCGGGCGAATCGATCTCCTCGTCTCCGACGTGGTGATGCCGCAGATGGACGGCCCGACGCTCGTCCGCACCGTCCGCGAAACGCGGCCCGACCTGAAGGTGGTCTTCATCTCCGGCTATGCCGAGGACCGGCTGCGCCAGAACCTCGACGTCGGCGCGGAGGTGCACTTCCTGCCGAAGCCGTACAGTCTGAAGCAACTCGCGACCAAGGTGAAGGACGTGCTCCAGGGGCCGTGACCCCCATCCGGGCCCGCGTGAGGACGAGCGGGTCCGGACGTGAACAAGACGTGAACTTTTGCCCTTGCCGCAGGAGAACGGAACGTGTACGGTCCGCGCATTGATCGACAGCGTGCGATCGTGCGAAGAAGGGACCGACGCGATGTCCGCTCAGCTCCGCCTCGTCGAAAAGGACTCCATGGACAAGCAGAAGGCCCTCGACGCCGCCCTGACCCAGATCGAACGCGCGTTCGGCAAGGGGTCGATCATGAAGCTCGGCGCACGCGGTGCCGAGCATGACATCGAAGTCGTGTCGACCGGCTCGCTGGGCCTCGACATCGCATTGGGAATCGGCGGCCTCCCGCGGGGCCGCGTCATCGAGATCTACGGGCCGGAGAGTTCGGGCAAGACGACCCTCGCGCTCCATGTGGTCGCGGAGTCGCAGAAGAACGGCGGCACCTGCGCCTACATCGACGCGGAACACGCGCTCGACCCGGGCTACGCGAAGAAGTTGGGCGTCAACGTCGACGAGATGCTGATCTCCCAGCCCGACGCGGGGGAGCAGGCGCTCGAGATCGCCGACACCCTCGTCCGGTCCGGCGCCATCGACGTCCTCGTGATCGACAGCGTCGCGGCGCTCGTGCCGCGGGCCGAACTCGAAGGCGAGATGGGCGACAGCCAGCCGGGCCTGCAGGCGCGCCTGATGAGCCAGGCGCTCCGCAAGCTCACCGGCTCGATCTCCAAGTCCCGCTGCATGGTGATCTTCATCAACCAGATCCGGTTGAAGATCGGCGTCATGTTCGGGAACCCGGAGACGACGACCGGCGGCAACGCCCTGAAGTTCTACGCCTCGGTCCGGCTCGACATCCGCCGCATCGGCGCGATCAAGGATCGGGAGACGGTGGTCGGCAACCAGACCCGGGTGAAGGTGGTGAAGAACAAGATGGCCCCACCGTTCCGGGTCGTCGAGTTCGACATCATGTACGGCGAGGGCATCTCCAAGTCCGGCGAGATCCTCGACCTCGGCGTCCAGGCGGGCGTCGTGGACAAGTCGGGCGCGTGGTTCTCCTACGACGGCCAGCGCATCGGCCAGGGGCGGGAGAACGCCAAGGGGTTCATCCGGCAGAACCCGGAGATCGCCAGGGTCATCGAGAACAAGATCCGCGAGAACGCGGGCCTCGTCGCCAACGCCATGATGGGCACGCCGGAGGCCGACGGCGGCGACGAGTGAGGATCGCGGGCCGGTCGCGAGGCCGGCCCGCCACGGAACAGGACACGGGCGGATGCCCGGTCGGGTCGGTCGCGGTTCGCCGCGGTCGGGTCCGTCGTATCGCGCGATCCCGGGGCTGGAGGGCTCCACCGCCTCTGGGCGGGGCGACGGCGGACCCTCGGGGGCGAAAGCTCCCTCCGTCCCGTCCGTGCCGCCGGATCGGGCGTCGCGGCCCGTGTCCTGCTTTCCTTTTCGCGCCCCAGGGTCGGTCTGCCGCGCCGTTTCCGCGTCCGGGGCGCGCGGGCGGCGTGAGGGCCGCCACTCTGGACAGTCCGCGCGTCCGCGCGATAGAACGCGGGTCCTTCGCCGCCGTCGCAACACTCCCCGCGGGACGCCCGATGACCTCCTCCGCCGACATCCGCCGGGTCTTTCTCGACTATTTCCGTCGCAACGGGCACGAGGTGATCGACTCGAGCCCCCTCGTTCCGCGCAACGATCCCACCCTCATGTTCGCGAACTCGGGCATGGTCCAGTTCAAGAACGTGTTCACCGGCGTCGAACCCCGCCCCTATACCCGGGCGACGACGGCTCAGAAGTGCGTGCGCGCCGGTGGCAAGCACAACGATCTGGAGAACGTGGGCTACACGGCCCGCCACCACACCTTCTTCGAGATGCTGGGGAACTTCTCCTTCGGCGACTACTTCAAGGACGAGGCGATCGAGTTCGCCTGGAACCTGATCACGAAGGAGTATGGGCTGCCCAAGGACCGGTTGACGGTCACCGTCTTCATCGACGACGACCAGGCGGCGGGGCTCTGGAGGAGGATCGCCGGTCTGCCCGAGGAGCGGATCATCCGCATCCCGACCTCGGACAACTTCTGGCGGATGGGCGACACGGGACCGTGCGGTCCCTGCTCGGAGATCTTCTACGATCACGGTCCCCACGTGGCCGGCGGCCCGCCGGGCAGCGCGGACGCGGACGGCGACCGGTTCATCGAGATCTGGAACCTCGTCTTCATGCAGTTC
>JBIJED010000373.1:0-4052 GCA_044343785.1 Azospirillales bacterium
CGAGAGCGCACCCACCACGCCGCACATGATCGCCATCGGGTGCGCGTCGCGACGGAAGCCGCGGTAGAACGCCGCCAGCTGTTCGTGCACCATCGTGTGATAGGTGATGTTCTTCTCGAACTCCACCTTCTCCGGCGCGGTCGGCAGTTCGCCGTGGAGCAGGAGGTAGCAGACCTCCATGAAGTCGCTCTTCTCGGCAAGCTGCTCGATCGGGTAGCCGCGGTGCAGCAGGACGCCCGCGTCGCCGTCGATGTAGGTGATCTTGCTCTCGCACGCGCCCGTGGACGTGAAGCCGGGATCGAACGTGAAGTAGCCGCTCTCGCCGTAGAGCTTGCGGATGTCGACGACGTCCGGACCCGTGGTGCCCTTGAGCACCGGGAGCTGGAATGTCTTGCCGGTCGCGCCGTCGGTCAGCGTGACCGCCGGGTTGCCGGACTTCGCGGCGGAAGTGTCAGCGCTCATGCGAATTTGCCCCGTCCTCGGGTTTGCAAGGGTCATGGGCGGGTCCGGCGGTGCGATCCCGACCGTCGGCGCGCAGGATAAGGCCGCACTCCGAGGATGGCAACGCGCCGTGTCTCGCATGTGACGCGGTGCAACAGGCGGGCGACGCGACCGGCGGACGGCGATGCCCGCACAGGTGGCCACGGGGCGACGGCGCGGCGCCGCCCTTGCGTCGGGCGGGCACCGCGATGCAATCTCCGGTGGCGGCCAGCGGAGGAAACGTGTCACGGCCCCGCTCCGTCCCCGTTCTCCTTCCGTCGCTCGCCGCGGGCGCCCTCTGGCCGGCGATCGTCGACCGGGCCCTGGCCGAGCGGGAGCGTTGGGCGCTCTGGCTGCCCGTGCTGTTCGGCCTGGGCATCCTCGGCCACCTCGCGTGGCCGGTCGAGCCGTCGGCGCTTGTCGCCGGGACGGCGCTTGGCGTCTGCGCGACGGTCCTCCTCATGGTCCGTGGCGACGCCCGTCCCGTCGTCCTCGCCGTCGCGGTGATCGTCGCGGGGGTCTTCATCGCGGCGCTGCGGACCGCCGCCGTCGGTGCGCCCGTCCTCGACCGCCGTATCGGGCCGGCGGACGTCACCGGCCGGGTGATGGCGATCGACGGGACGGGGAACCGCCAGCGCGTCACGCTCTCCGGCGTGTCCGTCGACCGGCTCGCCGCCGCGCGCACGCCCGCGCAGATCCGCATCCGCCTCGCCGCGGGCGACGCGACACCGGAGGTCGGCGGGCGGATCCGCCTGCGGGCGATCGTCTTCCCGCCGCCGTCCCCCTCCGAGCCGGGGGCGTTCGACTTCCGCCTCCAGGCCTACTTCGACGGTCTCGGCGCGACGGGCTACGCCATCGCACCCCATCGCCGGGTGGCGGGGCCGGAGCCCGGCCGGTGGGAGGCGGTGCGGATCGCGCTGGAACGGCTCAGACGGCACATCGCGGCGCGGGTCGACGCCGCCGTCGCCGATCCCGCCACGGCCAAGGTGACCGCCGCCCTGATGCACGGGGAGCAGGCGGACATCGATCCCGAGGTGATGGCGTGGTTCCGTGCGAGCGGTCTCGCCCATCTCCTGTCGATCTCGGGTCTCCACATCAGCCTCGTCGCCGGAACGGTCTTCTTCGTGGTTCGCGCGATGCTCGCGGCCGTTCCGCCGATCGCCCTCCGGTGGCCGCTCAAGAAGATCGCCGCCGTCGCGGGCCTGCTGGCGGCGACGGCCTACTCGCTGGTCGTCGGCGCGCCGGTGCCGACGATCCGGTCGCTGCTGATGACCGCACTGGTGCTCCTCGCCGTGCTGGTCGATCGCGTGGCGATCAGCCTTCGGACCGTCGCCTTCGCCGCGGCGGTCGTCCTCGCCCTGTTTCCGGAGAGCATCGCCGGCGTCAGTTTCCAGATGTCGTTCGCCGCCGTCGTGGCGCTGATCGCGGCCTACGAGGCCCTGGAAAGGCCGCTCGCGCGGCTGCGCGCGACGGAGCGGCCCGGTCGCCGCGTGCTGCACTACGCCGTCGGCCTTCTCCTGTCCTCGGCCGTGGCCACGGTGGCGACCGCGCCCTTCTCGCTCCACCATTTTCAGCAGGTGGCCCCCCTCGGGCTGATCGCGAACATGATCGCCGTCCCCGTGACCGCGTTCGTCGTCATG
The DNA here is from genome assembly GCA_044343785.1 of Azospirillales bacterium. Lineage (GTDB taxonomy): Bacteria > Pseudomonadota > Alphaproteobacteria > Azospirillales > Azospirillaceae > CANGXM01. Next base: position 2,121 of record JBIJED010000373.1, read on the forward strand.
CCCATGGCGATCGTCGTCGCCCTCGCGCTGCCGTTCGGGCTGGACCAGTGGCCGATCGCGCTCATGGGCTGGGGCGTCGGCCTGATCGTCGAGACGGCGCGCCTCGTCGCCGGCCTGCCGAACGCCGTCGTCCGGGTGCCCGCCACGCCGCCGTCGGCCCTCGGCGCGGTCGTCGTCGGCGGCCTCTGGATCTGCCTGTGGCGGGGCGGGTGGCGGTGGGGGGGGCTCCTGCCGGTGGCACTGGGCGTCGGGCTGGCCCTGGCGGCCGCCGGGGGGCGGCCGGCCGTGCTCGTCGACGACGACGGACGGCTCGTCGGCCTCATGGACGGCGACGGCGTCCGCCGCTTCTCCACCGACCGTGCCGGCACTTTCGACATCCAGACCTGGCGCCGCCGCGACGGTGACGATCCGGAGACGCCGGTGCCGCTGCTTCCGGCGACCGGGCGGACGGCGGGCGGCATCGTCTGCACGCGGTCCGCCTGCCGCATGGAGCGGGAGGGGGTCGTCGTCGCCTGGGTGCGGGCCCGGGCGGGGCTGGCCGACGCCTGCCGGACGGCCCAGGTCGTCGTCACCGCGCTGGACGCCGGACAGTGCGGCGCCCCGACGGTGATCGACCGGACGGCGCTGATCCGCGACGGCCCGCACGCCGTCGCGATCGCCGACGGGACGTGGCGGGTGGCGACCGTCCGCGGGGAGAGCGGGCGGCGCCGGTGGACGGGCGTCAGTAGCGGCGGATGAGGCCGGCGAGCCGTCCCTGCACGCGAACGCGGTCCGCCCCGAAGATCCGGGTCTCGTAACGTGGGTTGGCGGGTTCCAGCGCGATGGCGTTGCCCTTGCGCCGCCATCGCTTGAGGGTGACCTCCTCGCCGTCGACGAAGGCGACGACGATGGTCCCGTTCTCCGCCGTCTCGCAGCGCTGGACGATGACGGTGTCGCCCTCGAGGATTCCGGCCTCGACCATGCTGTCGCCCACGACCTCCAGCGCGAAGTGATCGCCGTTGCCGATCAGGGAGGCCGGGATGTCGATCGTGGATTCCGTGCGGACCGCCTCGATCGGGACGCCGGCGGCGATCCGGCCGTAGAGGGGGAGGGTCACGATCTCGTCCGCCGTCCGCACCTCGCGCACCGGTGGCGAGCCGAACTCCGGCCGGATGACGGCGGCCGGCGGACGGGCGCGCTCGGCGATCCGCGGCGGCGGCGCCTTCGGCTGCTTGGCCGCCTCGGGGGTCTTCAGCACCTCGAGCGCCCGGGCGCGGTGGGGAAGGCGGCGGATGAAGCCGCGCTCCTCCAGCGCCGTGATGAGCCGGTGGATGCCGGACTTCGACTTCAGGCCGAGGGCCTCTTTCATCTCGTCGAACGACGGGGAGACGCCGTCGCGGTTCAGGCGTTCGTCGATGAAGACGAGCAGTTCGTGCTGCTTTCGCGTGAGCATGTCGACCTCCCCCCACCGGGCGCCGCGGCCGGTCCGCCCCTTCGCGGACGCGAGAACAAAACCGCAACGCCTCCGTGCGTTCTACTTTGGTTCCCCGGACCGGTCAAGGCACATTCGAAGCGAAACCATCCGGCGACCGTCAGACCCTGAGGTGCCCGACCGGAAATCGGAGCACCGGGACCGGCGTGCCGGCCGGAGCCGCGGGCGCGTCGGGCGGGCGCACGACGAGGGCGTCGGCGGCCGCGAGGCGGGCCATCATGGAACTGTCCTGGCGGGAGAAGGGCTCGACCGCCGTGGCGCCCGACGGATCGACCACGATCCGCGCGCGCAGATAGTCCTGCCGCCGGTCGTTCGCCGGCACCGGGGCGGCGAGGGGCAGCCGGACCTCGCCGTCGCCGTCCCGGTCGACGCCGAGGAGCGCGTCGATCAGCGGGCGCAGGAACAGCATCGCGCACACGAGGCAGGAGACCGGGTTGCCGGGCAGGCCGAGCACCGGCACC
>JBIJED010000166.1:0-6499 GCA_044343785.1 Azospirillales bacterium
CGGATCGCTGGGCCGCCTGCGCGACCGTCTCCCGCCGGTGGTCAACACGCCCGAGACGCGGTTCCAGGTGGACGAGGTGCGCAAGTTCCCGGCCGTGGCCGAGATCAAGGCGCGCGTCATGGCGTCCGGCGCCGAGGTGAACGACATCGACGGCGTGCGCGTGACGACGGCCGACGGGTGGTGGCTGCTGCGTGCGTCCAACACCCAGGACGTGCTGGTGGCACGGGCGGAGAGCCTGACCGAGGCGGGCCTCGACCGGCTGAAGGACGCGATCCGCGAGCAGCTGCGGCTCTCGGGCATCGCGGCCCCCGCAGGGTTCTGAACGACGGAGGACGGCATGGCGGAGACCCTGACCCTCGGCCGCATCACGCTGGAGGACCAGATGGCCGCGGTCGAGGCGGCGATGCCGCTCGCCTTCGGCCGCTTCGATCCGTTCGCCGACACCTGCGGTCTCGTGATCGTCGACGAGGTGAACGGCTTCTGCACCGTCGGCGCGGGCCCCCTGGCCCCCGCCGCGCCGAACGCGCAGGTGACGCGGATGGTCGAGGAGACCGCGCGGCTCGCCCGGGCGTTCGAGGGTCGACACCGGCCGATCCTCGCCTTCCTCGACACCCACGAGCCCGGGCGGCCCGAGCCCCCCTACCCGCTCCACTGCGAGAAGGGGACGGGGCAGGAGAACCTCGTGCCCGAACTCCAGTGGCTGGAGCACTCGGCGCACGCGACGCTCGTGCGCAAGGACTGCATCAACGGCTTCGTCGGTGCCATCGGCCGCGACAACCGCAACCGCGTCGTCGACTGGGTCAACGGCAACAACCTGCACGCCGTGCTGGTGGTCGGCATCTGCACCGACATCTGCGTGATGGACTTCGTGCTGACGATGCTGTCGGCGCGCAACCACGCCCTGATGCCGACGCTGCGGGACGTGGTCGTCTACGAGCCGGGCTGCGCCACCTACGATCTGACGGCGGAGACGGCGGCGGCGCTCGGCCTGCCCGCGACGGCGACCCACCCGCAGGCGGTGGCGCATCATGCGGGGCTCTATTTCATGGCGTCGCGCGGGGCGCGGCTGGTCGACACGCTCGGGTGAGGGGACCGCCGGCAGGCCCCCGAAAGGGGGCCGGCCCGGCTGCGCGGGGGACGCAGCCGGGCCGGCATTTCCAAACCGCCCGTCGGGGGGAACGGATCGACGCGGCGGTCCGGGGTCGTGGTCACCAGGAAGCAACCTCGGCACATGAGCTAGGGCGGCCGACCCGACGGTCAACGCCGCGAGGCCTGGGAATCTTTTTCCCGTCCCGGTGATCCGGCCCCGGATCCGGGACGTAAGGCATCGTCTCCGATCAGGACCCGATTTCCGAACCGAACGCCCCCGAATGACCGCCCCCACGATCGTCTGGTTCCGCGCCGACCTGCGCACGAGCGACCACGCGGCTCTCGACGACGCGGCCCGGCGCGGGCCGGTCGTGCCGCTGTACGTGCTCGAGAACGAGGGTACCGGAACGCGCTTTCCCGGAGCGGCGTCGCGCTGGTGGCTCGCGGGCAGCCTGGAGGCGTTCGGGCGGTCGCTGGCGGCCGCCGGCTCGCCGCTCGTCCTGCGCCGCGGCGAGGCGCTCGCGGCGCTGCGCGCCGTGATCGCCGGGACGGGCGCCCGCCGGGTGGTCTGGCTGCGCCGTTACGATCCGGAGGGGATGGAGACCGACAGGGCGGTGAAGGCCGCGCTCCGGGCCGAGGGGATCGAGGTCGAGAGCTTCGCCGGCAACCTTCTGTGCGAGGACCTCACCCTGAAGGGGCGCGAGGGCAAGCCGATCAGGGTCTTCTCGCCCTTCTGGCGGGCGGCGATGGCGGTGATCCGGGCGGAGCGCCCCCTGCCCGCCCCGGCCCGGCTCTCCCCGCCGGCGACGGCGCCCGCGTCCGACGATCTTGCCGCCTGGGCCCTGCGCCCGATCGCCCCCGACTGGGCCGGCGGGATGCGCGAGGTCTGGACCCCCGGCGAGGAGGCGGCGCAGGACCGGCTCCTCGCCTTCCTCGACCGGCGGGTGGGCGGCTACAAGGCCGAGCGGGACCTGCCGGGGACGGAGGCGACGTCGCGCCTGTCGCCCCACCTGCGATGGGGCGAGATCAGCCCGCGCCAGATCCTCTACGCCACCCGCGCGGCGGCCGAGTCCGAGCCGGGGATCGCCGCGGCGGCCGAGAAGTTCCTGAGCGAGGTCGGCTGGCGGGAGTTCTCCTGGCACCTGCTGATCCACAACCCGACGCTCCCGACCGAGCCGATGAACCCGCGCTTCGCCCGGTTCCCCTGGGCCGACGATCCGGCGGGGCTGCGGGCCTGGACGCGCGGGCGCACCGGCCATCCCGTCGTCGACGCCGGCATGCGCGAGCTGTGGCGGACCGGCTGGATGCACAACCGGGTGCGGATGATCGCCGCCTCGTTCCTGGTGAAGGACCTGCTGGTGCCCTGGCAGACGGGCGAGGCGTGGTTCTGGGACACGCTGGTCGACGCCGATCCGGCGAACAATCCGGCCAGCTGGCAGTGGGTGGCCGGTTGCGGCGCGGACGCCGCACCCTACTTCCGCATCTTCAATCCAGCGTTGCAGGGGGAAAAGTTCGACCCCGCGGGCAGCTACGTGCGACGATGGATTCCCGAACTGGCGCGTCTGCCCGACCGGTGGATCCATCGGCCGTGGGAGGCGCCTGCGGGCGATCTCCTCGCGGCGGGGGTCCGGCCGGGCGCGACCTATCCCCGGCGAGTCGTCGATCATTCGGTGGCGCGCGACCGTGCGCTGGCGGCATTTCAATCGTTGAAGGGTGAGGCTCGTCCGTGAAGATCGCCGTCGTGGGGACCGGAATTGCCGGATTATCGGCTGCCTGGCTGTTGTCGGACGCTCACGAGGTCACGGTCTTCGAGCAGGAACGGCGCATCGGCGGTCATTCCAACACGGTGGAGGCGCCACGGGCCGACGGGACGGGCACGGTGCCGGTCGACACCGGCTTCATCGTCTTCAACCGCTGGACCTACCCCAATCTCTGCGCGCTGTTCGAGCGCCTCGCCGTGCCGACGGTCGCCTCCGACATGTCGTTCGGCGTGTCGATCGACGGCGGGCGGCTGGAATATGCCGCCGACGGCCTGTTCGCCCAGAAGCGCAACCTGGTGAACCCGCGCTTCATGCTGATGCTGCGCGACGTCGTGCGCTTCTACCGCGAGGCGCCGGGGGCCCTGACCGATCCGGCGGCCGACGGCCAGACGCTCGCCCAGTGGCTGACCGGGCGCCGCTACGGCGAGGCGTTCGTGCGCGACCATCTGCTGCCCATGGGGGCGGCCATCTGGTCGGCGCCGATCGGCGAGATGATGGGCTTCCCGGTCCGCAGCTTCGTCCGCTTCTTCAAGAACCACGGCCTCCTCCAGATCGAGGGCCGGCCGCAGTGGTACACGGTCGCCGGCGGCAGCCGGGAATACGTGCGCCGCCTGTCCGCCCCGCTCGCCGGCCGCATCCGCACCAGCGCGCCCGTGCTGGGCGTGCGCCGGACGGCGCCCGGCGTGGAGATCCGGACGCCCGACGGGCTCCAGACCTTCGACGAGGTCGTGCTCGCCTGCCACAGCGACGAGGCGCTGGGGATGCTGGAGGACGCGTCCGCCGACGAGCGCGCGGTGCTGTCCGCCGTCCGCTATCAGCCGAACCGCGCGATCCTCCACCGCGACGTGTCCCAGATGCCCCGCCGCCGCAAGGCCTGGGCGTCGTGGAACTACCTCGCCGACGGGGTGCGGGAACAAGGAGCGCGGGTGGCCGTCACCTACTTCATGAACCGGCTCCAGGCGCTCGACCCCGCCGATCCCCTCTTCGTGACGCTGAACCCGCTGCGCCCGGTCGACCCGGCGTCGATCGTCACGACCGTCGATTACGCCCACCCGATCTTCGACGGCGCCGCCATCGCGGCACAGGACCGGCTGCCGTCGATCCAGGGCCGCGACCGGGTCTGGTTCTGCGGGGCGTGGTGCGGCTTCGGCTTCCACGAGGACGGGCTGTCCTCGGGCCTCGCGGTGGCCGAGGCACTCGGCGGCGTGCGCCGTCCGTGGAGCATCGTCGAGGTGTCGCCGGCCGGCCGCAACGCCACACCGCCCGTCGCCGTGCGCGAGGCGGCATGAGCCGGGAGGACGCCGGTTCGATCTACGTCGGCACGGTCATGCACGCCCGGCTGCGGCCGTTCCGGCACCGGTTCGTCTACCGGGTCTTCACGCTCCTCGTCGATCTGGACGCGCTGGACGATCCGGCGCGCCGGCCGCGGCTCCTTGCCCGCAACCGGTTCGGCCTCTTCTCGATCGACGACCGCGATCACGGGCTCCGGGACGGAAGCCCGCTTCGGCCCTGGGTGGAGGGGGCGCTCGCCCGCGCCGGGATCGACACCGGCGGCGGGCCGATCCGGATGCTCTGCTTCCCGCGGATCCTCGGCTACGTCTTCAATCCCCTGACGATCTACAGGTGCCACGACCGGGACGGCCGGCTGCGCGCGGTCCTTTACGAGGTGAAGAACACCTTCGGCGACCAGCACGGCTATCTCGTTCCGGTCGATCCGGACCGGGCGCCCGGCACGCCGATCGAACAGCGCGCCGACAAGGGGTTCTACGTCTCCCCCTTCATCGGCATGGCCTCGACCTACCGGTTCCGCCTGAACGAGCCGGGCGACGACCTGTCCGTCGTGATCCGGCAGAGCGTGCCCGAGGGGCCGATCCTCGTCGCCACGCTCGACGGACGGCGCCGCCCGCTGTCGGACACCGGTCTCCTGCGCATGTTCGTCACGCATCCGCTGATGACGGTGAAGGTGATCGGGGCCATCCACTGGGAGGCGGCGCGCCTGTGGCTGAAGGGCGCCCGGTTCCACCGCTGGAGGGCGCCGCCGGAGACGGACGTCACCATCCGTGCGGGGTTTTCACCGTAATCGATCGCTGCGACACTCGAGACCATGACCGAGCGAGACTCCGACCCCCTGTCGATCGCGTCGCGGACCGGCCGGCGCCGCTGGCGGCCGTCGCCGTGGCTGCGCGTCCTCCTCGCCGTCGGCCCCCGCTGGCACGTCGGATCGATCACGATGGTGCTGCCCGACGGCTCGATGCGCCGCTTCCAGGGCACCGAGCCGGGCCCTGACGCCCGGATCGTCGTCCACGACGACCGCATGGCCAAACGCATGATCACCGGCGGCACGCTCGGCTTCTGCGAGGCCTATCTCGACGGCGACTGGTCGTCGCCCGACATGATGGCCCTGTTCGAGGGGGCGCTGCGCAACGAGCGGGCGCTGGGCGAGCATCTCTACGGCAAGCCGTGGTTCCGCCTCGTCCAGTGGGCGCTGCACCACCGACGCCGCCCGAACACGAAGGCCGGCAGCCGCAAGAACATCGCCTATCACTACGACCTCGGGAACGATTTCTACGCCCGCTGGCTCGACCGCTCGATGACCTATTCCTCGGCCGTCTACGCCGGGGGGACGAGCGACCTGACCGAGGCGCAGGAGGCGAAGTACGCCGCACTCTGCCGCCACCTCCGGCTCGAACCCGGCATGCGGGTGCTGGAGATCGGCTGCGGCTGGGGCGGGTTCGCGGAGCACGCGGCGCGCCACCACGGCGTCCACGTCACCGGCCTCACCATCTCGGCCGAGCAGCACGCCTACGCGACCGAACGCATCGCGAAGGCCGGGCTGTCCGACCGCGTCGAGATCCGGATGCAGGACTATCGCGACGTGGACGGCCGGTTCGACCGGGTGGCCTCCATCGAGATGTTCGAGGCGGTGGGCGAAAGGTACTGGGGCACCTTCTTCGACACGGTGCGCGACCGTCTGGTCGCGGGCGGCCGGGCGGCGCTCCAGGTGATCGTCATCGCCGATCGCTACTTCGAGAGCTATCGGCGCGGCGCCGACTACATCCAGAAATACATCTTCCCCGGCGGCATGCTCCCCTCGCCGACGGCGCTCCGGGCGGCGGCCGAGCGGGCGGGCCTCGGGGTCGAGGCGATGGACGGCTACGCCTGCGACTATTCGCGCACGCTCCAGGAGTGGAACCGCCGGTTCCAGGCGGCGTGGCCCGACATCGCGGCGCTGGGATTCGATCAGCGGTTCAAGCGGATGTGGGAGCAGTACCTCATCTATTGCGCGGCCGGCTTCGAAACGGACTGCATCGACGTGGTGCAGGTGTCCATCACGAAGGGGTGACCTACATCAAGGGTCATGGTTCCGATGCCCCTCCTGATCGCCTACGCGGCGCCCGCCCTGCCGCTCGCGATGCTCACGCTCCCGGTCTACGTCGTCCTGCCGTCCCATTACGCGGGCACGGTGGGGCTCGCGACCGTCGGGGTCGTGCTGCTGCTCGCCCGTCTGTGGGACGGGGTGACCGACCCCCTCGTGGGCTGGCTCAGCGACCGCACGCGGACCCGCTTCGGCCGACGCCGGCCCTGGATCCTCGCGGGCCTCCCCCTCACCCTCCTCTCGGTCTGGCAGCTGCTGGTCCCGCCGGAGGGGG
>JBIJED010000167.1:0-6492 GCA_044343785.1 Azospirillales bacterium
ACGGGCGAGGACGGCGCACAGGCCCAGCGCGGCGGCCCCGGCCCCGACGACGAGGGCGACGCGGACCGGCGAGGCCCGGTCGCCGGGACGGCCGCGCCGGACCGCCTCGTCGAGCGAGCGGAGCGACCCGTCCAGGCGGACGAGGAAGACCTCGACCGCCGCCACGCGCTCGGTCAGCGCGTCGAGCCCGTCGGCGAGGCGGCGGAGGTCCGACGCGTCGCCCGGCCGGGCGGCGAGCCGCGTCAGTTCCTCGCGCAGGTCGGCCTTCACCGCCGCCATCTGCTCCGCCTGCTCGCGGCGCACGAGGGCGAGGCCGCCCACGATGCGCTGCAGGTGCGTGGCCATCCCGGCGGCGCCCCCGCGGGGTTCGGCGACGTCCGCCCCGGCGCGGCCGAGGATCTGGCCGGCCCCGGTCCGCGGCGATCGGGCCAGTGCCACGATCCGGGCGGGATCGGCGCCGTCCGGCAGGTCGAAGCGCGCGTCGAAGCCGTAGCGGCCGTCGCCGAAGCCGCCGGCCTTCAGGTCCTCGCGCGGCCTGTCCGCGACGACGCTCACGAGCGGGGCGGACGTGCTCCCGTCGTCGGCGGCGAGGCGGATCTCCACCTCCAGCGGGTCCTCGGGATGGCCGCGGTCGCAGGCCCAGCCGAACGCGCGGCCGGCGGAGGCGTGGTCGAGCCAGCCCTCGATGACGGAGGCGGCCGGTCGGAGGTCGATGGCCGTGGTCATGTCCGCACCCGCCCCGTCACGCGACGAGCCGCGCGTCGTCCGCCGGGGCCGGCGCGGTGCGCGCCACGTGCGGCGGCATCCGGTGCGGCAGGCGGTTCTCCTCCAGGAAGGCGCGCATGTCGCGGTAGCGCATCGCGTAGGTGCGGTTGAAGGTCTCGAACAGGGACTGGTTCCAGTAGGCTTCGAGTTCGAACGGCTTCCCGCAATAGACGTCGTGGCAGGGGATCGCGAAGGTCCTGGCGAACTCGGCCGTGCGGCTGTCGTAGCTGAAGTAGACGGACGGCACGCCGTTCGACAGTGCCATCAGGTTCCCGTGCAGGCGGTAGCCGAGCACCAGGTCCTTCGTACGGACGAGGTCCTCCCATTCCTTCACCACGTCGGAGTACCAGAGACGGTCGCGGTAGAGCGCCTCCATCTCGGCGTCCATGTACCAGTCGCGGAACCACGCGCTCGTCTTCAGGTGCGCCCACGCCGCCGTCTGCTGCTCTGGCGTGCCCCAGAGGATCTTCTTCTCCTCCACCTCGCCCTGCATCATCAGCACGGTGTCGAAGCGCCGGGACATCTGCTTGACGAAGTCGCGATGGACCTCGAGGTAGGTCTTCACGTCCGGCGAATAGTACTTCGAGACCTCGCGCCGCATCGTCAGCCCGACCCGGCGCACGTCCGCCAGCGGCGGCAGGTCGATCCGGAGATCCGGGTCGCGACCGCGGAAGGCCGTGGGGCAGCCGACGATGCGGACGTTGCGGATGCCGATGTTCCACAGCACGTCCGCCGTGTACTCGCCGCGCACGCCCATGGTGGCGCAGCCGTCGGCCATGGTGCGCCAGATCCGCCGGCTCTCCTCGGAGAGTTCCAGCCGGCCCGACACCGGCGCCTGCGCGCCCACGCCGAAGGCGATGACGGGGATCTTCAGCTTCGAGAGCACCTGGGCCGTCGCGGCGGGCCATTTGATCTCGTGGTGGACGTAGTTGGACCCGCGCAGGAAGACGTAGTCGTACTCCGCGTTCGCCCGGTCGACGAGGTCCTGCCTGAACTCCCGGATCTCCAGCACGTCGAGTGCCGTGTAGTCGAGGAGCTTCAGAGAGCTGTCGTAGACGAAGGCGTCGCCGATGTTGTGGTAGTGGTCGATGTTCCCCTGGACGTCGGTGTGCCTGTACCAGCGCACGCAGTCGTGGTCGTAGACCTCGCCGGACGGGATCATCACGAGGATGCGGGTCATGCGGGTGTACCTCCCGGATTCAGGGTTGCGACGGCCGCCGCGACGGGTGCGCGATCGCGCGACGTTGCGTCGGGGGACGGCGATCGGGGGGTGACATCGGGGTGAGAGGGTTGGGGCGGTGGCACGACGGTCCCCTCACGACGGCCGCGCGACGGCCCGCTCGGGCGCCGCCTCCGCGGCTCCGCGCGACCGGGCGAGCAGCTCCTCGTAGACGGCCACGTGCCGCTCCGCGCACTCGGTCCGGTCGATCGGCCGGCGGATGCGCATCCGGAGCCGGTCCCACAGGTCCGGGCTCGTCAGCGCCTCGGTCAGCCGGTCGACGAGGTCCTCGACGCTGGCGTTGCGGAAGTTGAGGCCGTTGACCCCGTGCTGCACCTTTTCCGCCATGCCGCCGATGTTCGACGCGATCACCGGCCTTCCGTGGAGGAACGCCTCCTGGATGACGACGGGGGAGTTCTCCCACCAGATCGAGGGCAGGACCACCCAGTCCACGTCCTTCATCAGCCCCGGCAGCTCGGCCGCGCGGTAGCTGCCGTAGAACCGCACCCGCCGCCCGGCGCGCTGCACCTGCTCGGTGAAATGCTTCTGGTAGGCGGGCGGCTGGCGCTCCAGATTGCCGCCGAAGATCATCAGAGCGCTGTCGTCGCCCCAGACCTTCTGCGGGATGCGCGAGACGGCCTCCACCAGAACGTGCGCGCCCTTGAACTCCGTCAGCTGGCCGAAGAAGGCGAAGCGGTTGCGCCGCCCCCCGCGGGGGATGGGGCGGGGCGGGGCGATCTCCTCCACCGTCAGCCCGTTCTCGATCATCCGGAACTTCGCGCGCGGCAGGCCCCAGTCGACGTAGCGGTCGATCAGGAAGTGGCTGGGGCTGACGTAGGCGTCGCAGAGTTCGAGGAACGTCTTCAGGAACTGTTCGCGCCGGTAGAGCTGCGCCTCGCCCATCTGCGGGAAACAGCCGGCGCAGTCCGCCGGGCTCGCCCGGTAGCAGAGCGCGTTGCGCTGGGTCTTCACCATCTGGCCGTGGTGGTGGCAGATGGCGAGATACTCGTGGAAGGTGAAGACGACCGGCACGCCCGGGAGCGCGTGGCGCACCGCCAGCACCGTCTCGATGCCGAGGCCGAGGAAATGGTGGAAGTGCACCACCTCCGGCCGCAGGTCCTTCAGGTAGCGGACGAAGTCCGTCTCCAGCGCGGCGAGGTTCCGGTTCGATCCGCGGACATGGTCGTAGTCGTCGGCGTGGAACAGGATCTCCCGCGGCTTCTGCCGCAGGCTCATCAGGTGGGAGCCGGCGTGGCGCGAGACGGGCGGCGCCACCCTCGCGAGATAGTGGCTCTCCCAGCCGGCCAGGTCCGACAGGCCGAGGTGCAGGTTGTAGGAGGCCACCTCCGCCCCGCCGAGCGAGAAGGACGGGTGGCCGTGGCTGATGACGAGGACGCGGGTCTTCGACGTCACGGTGCGGCTCCGACGGTTGCGGTCCCGACCCGGGGCCAGGTCGCGGCGAAGGCGAGGCGGTCGACGACCGCCGCGGCCCGCCGCCAGGGTTCGTCGGCGGCGCGCGGCGCCTCGTCGACGGCGACGACGCGGACGGCGGGAACCCAGAGGCAGGCACCCCCGGCGGCGGCGATCCGCAGCGACAGGTCGAGGGCCTTGCGCTCGGGCCCCACGAACCCGCCGCCGCCCGCCCGCACGGCGGCCTCCAGCCAGGCCCGGGGCAGCAGCGCGCAGTCCAGCGACGCCCCGGCGACGGGTCGGGGCTCGGCGTCGCGGAGCCAGTCGGCCGGATAGCCCGCGTACTGGGCGACGGGGAGGGACGCGTCGTCGAACACGATCCCGGCGAAGCGCACCGAATGGTCCTCGTAGAGGATCGTCGGGCTCGCCATCGCCGTCCGTCCCGGGCGCATCGCCGCCCGTTCCAGGTCCCCCAGCCAGCCGCCGCCCGGCGGGACGACCGTGGTGGACAGGAGCAGCACGCGCGGGGCGCGGACGTGCGGAACGGCCGCCGCGATCGCCTCGACGGCGTCGCGCGCCCGCGGCGCCAGCACCAGGCGGACCGTCAGGCGATAGAAGCCGGCCGCCGCCCGGACCGCACGCGGAAGGCGTGCGTGGGACGAAGCCCCCGCCACGACCAGCACCTCCCCCTCAGCGAGGTCGGGGTCGACCGCGAGGCGGGCGAGGCTCAGGTCGACGTCCTCCCGCCCGTCGACGACGGGGATCACCACGGACAGGCGCGGGTCCGCGCGGGCGGGGCCGAGGTCGTGCACGGTCGCCGGACCGGGCGTCGGCCGTTCCGCGGCCCGCACCGGCGGTGCCACGTGGCGTGCGATCAGCGTGTCGGCCGCCGGATCGTCGGGATCGACCGCCGAGAGGATCCGGCGGACGAACTCGCCCGTCGGCGGCACCGGCGACACCGGCAGGAACAGGAACGCGTCCTCGCCCACCGCCAGCTCGAGGTGGAAGGCGGCGTCGGCCGCGACGTCGTCGGGCAGGGGAACGAAGCCCGCGAAGCCGTGCCGGTCGTCCGCGCCGGCCAGCAGCGGGGCGAAGCGCGGGTTCTGGGCGAACCCCTCGGTCACGTCGCGGCGGACGGTGCGCATCCACTCGCAATCGACGCGCGTGGACCAGCGCCCGGCGTTCAGCGTCGCCGCCTCCACCCGCCGGGCGGGATCGAGCAGCCAGCCCGACAGCCAGACGCCCGCGCCCGGCACGCGGACGGCGAGATCGACCGCCGCCCGCACGGGAAGGGCCGATCCGCTCACCGTGTCGTGCCCGGCATAGCGCGGGGCCGCGAGCCGCCTCAGGGTCCGCCGGTCGGTGTCGGTCGCCTCCAGCTTCGCCAGCATGTGGCGCAGGTGGCCCGCCGCGTCCCCGTCGGGAAGGAGCGTGCGCTGGTCGAACACGTCCAGCCGGCGCCAGGCGCCGCCGACCTTCAGGTGGCAGCGGCGGATCGCGGCCGGGTCGATGTCGGCCTCCGGCAGGACCGCGAGTACGCCGGCCGCGCCGGGCTTGAGGTCGTCGCGCGGGAAGGTGGCGAGCAGCGCCGCGTGGCGGCTGCGCGCCCGTGTCTCCGCCGACACCTCGGTCCGCCCGGCGACCGCGCCGGTCGTCCAGCCCTGGATCAGCAGCCCCTCGCCGGGAAATCGGCCGACCACCTCGACGAAGCCGTCGGGCGCCACGGTCTCGTCGACGGGGGGCGGACCGTCCCCGGGACCGGGGGCGGGGTGTCTGCGCGTGCTGGTCTTCATCCGGCGAGGCTCCGGGCTGGGGCGTCCGTGCGGTAGATCGCCCGGTGCGCGGCGACGGCGTCGGCCATGTCCGGGACGGTCGGGGCGGCGGCGGCGAGGTGGTCCCACAGGCCCGGCGTCTCCATCGCCCGGCGCAGGACGCGGGCGAGGTCGGCCGCGTCGCCCGGCCGGGCATGGAGGCCGTCGACGCCGTCGCGCACCGCCTCCGCCATGCCGCCGATGCCCGAACAGATCACCGGCCGGCGGTGGCGGAACGCCTCCTGGATCACCAGCGGTGCGTTCTCCCACCAGACCGACGGCACGACGACCCAGTCCGTCCGGGCCATCAGGACCGGCAGCGCATCCGTGCGGTAGGCGCCGTGCAGCGTCGCCCGGCCGCCTGTCGCCGCGGCCTTCGCGGCCAGCGCGTCGGCCAGGGCGGGATCCTGGAAGGCGGCGCCGCCGTGGACCTCGAGCGTGAAGTCGTTGCCGTCGGCGGCGAGGCGGGCGGCGGCGTCCAGCAGCACGTCGGCGCCCTTGTACGGGGTGAGGTTCCCGAAGAAGGCGAAGGCGTTCCGCCGCCCGTCGGCCGCCGCCGGCCGGTGGGGTGCGGGAACGGCCGCGGGCCGGGCGTTGGGGATGACGACGATCCGGTCGGCCGGCAGGCCCCAGGCGACGAAGCGGTCGCGCAGGAACCGGCTCGGCGCAACGAAGACGTCGACGAGGCCGAGGAGGGTCTTCAGGTGCCGCTCGCGGCGCACGACGTCCTCGGCCGTCCGGTCCTTCAGGCAGGCGGCGCAGGCGTCGGGCCGTGCCGCCTCGCACAAGGCACCCGCGGTCGTGACCATCTGGCCGTCGTTGGCGCAGATCGGCAGGTAGTCGTGCAGCGTGAAGACGATCCGCGCCCGCGGCAGCGTCCGGCGGACGAGGAACAGCATCTCCACGCCCAGGAGCAGCGTGTGATGGACGTGCACCACGTCCGGCGCGAACCCCGTCATGAGGTCGGCGAGGTCGGGGACGATCCCGTCGAGGTCGAGCTGGCTCTGGTGGAACAGGTCGAACCGACCGGCCCACAGCAGCATCTCGTCCGGCGACGGGCCGAGGGCCTGGAACGCGGTGCCGGGGCGGGGTGCGCGATGCGCCCGGTTCACGCAGGCGAGGAAGAGCGACGGCGAGCCGGCGCCGCGCAGCGCGCCTGCGAGATCGCGGGCGAGGATCTCCGCCCCGCCCGGGTGCAGGTCCGGGTGGTTGTGGGCGATCGTGAGAACGCGGGGGCCGGTCATCGGGGGCTCGGGCGGGGGGCGGTGGGGGCGGACGCGAGCATGC
>JBIJED010000010.1:0-16060 GCA_044343785.1 Azospirillales bacterium
TCATCGAACATCGTCCAGACCGTCCGGATCATGATGCGAAGATCGAACAGCAGCGACCAGCGCTCGATGTAGTCGAGATCGAAGGCCACCCGGCGCCGTGCCTTGTCCAGCGTGTCCACCTCGCCGCGCAGTCCGTTGACCTGCGCCCAGCCGGTGATCCCCGGGCGGACGCGGTGGCGGGCGAAGTAGGCCCCGACCGCCTGGTCGTAGAGCCGGCCCTCCACCTTCATCGCGACCGCGTGGGCCCGCGGTCCGACGATCGACATCTCGCCCTTCAGGACGTTGATGAGCTGCGGCAACTCGTCGATGCTGGTCCGCCGCAGGAACCGGCCGACCCGGGTGACGCGCGGATCGTCGCGGGTGGTGCGGTCGGCGCCGCTGCCGTCCCCGCGGTCGACGTACATCGTCCGGAACTTCAGCACCTGGATGGTGCGGTTGGCGAAGCCGTAGCGCGGCTGGCGGAAGAGGACCGGCCCCGGGCTGTCGAGGCGGACGGCGAGCGCCACCAGGGCCATGACCGGGGCGAGCAGGACGAGCGCCACGGCCGCGACGATCACGTCCTCCGCCCGCTTGATCCACCCAGCGGCGCCCCGCAGCGGGCGGCGGAACACGTCGACGAGGCGCAGCGACGCGTCGCCCGATGGCTGGTCGGTCAGCATGCCGTCGGCCGCCGCGACCCGCACGTCCACCGGCAGGCCGCGGGCCGTCTCGATCAGGCGGAGGAGGCGGGCGGCGGACATGCGCGGCGAGAGCACGACGATCACCTCGTCGAGATCCATCCGGCTGGCGCAGGCGACGAGATCGGCCGGGCGGCCGAGGACCGGAAGCCCGCCGAGGTCGACCCCGTCCGTCGGGCCCCGGTCGAGGAAGACGCCGACGATCCGCAGGGGCGGGCCGGCGTCGGCGTCTGCGAGGGCGGCGGCCGAGCGCGCGACGTCCTCCGCCGCGCCCACGAGGGCGACGCGACGCCGCGGCGTCTCGTGGAGGGCGCGCGAGGGGCGGACGCCGAGCGGTGCGTCGAGTGTCCTGTCGGTCACGGCCTGCCTCACCCCGCACGAAACGATCCATCGGATGCGCGGATTGGACGCGCGGGACCGCCGGGCGACAATCACGGGAAAGCGGTTACGCCCTCGGCGGCGCGGCGCGGTCGATCGGGCGCGGGCGGGGCTCACCGACCGTGCCGGATGCGATCGGAGGGATTATCGCCTCCGCCACACGACGGACGCGGTCGCTCCCGCCTATCTCTTGGGAGAGAGGTGACGCGCGAGGACGAGCGCCAGGAGCGGCATGCCGACGGCCGAGAACAGATAGAGCGGCAGGGCGCCGAGGCCGTCGTAGACCCAGCCCGCGATCGTCACGCCCAGCGACTGCCCGTAGAAGAACAGCGCCGCGAACAGCGCCATCCCGAGGCCCCGCGCCTCGGGGATCATCTGCGTCCCCTCCGTCTGGAGCGTCGTGTGGAAGGCATAGAAGCCGTAACCGGTCAGCAACATGCCGGTCGCGGCGAGGGGGAAGGACGGGACGAACCAGACGACGCCGTAACCCAGCGAGACGACGAGGGCGCCGAACACCGCGAGCCGCGGCCGGCCGAGCCGGCGCACCATCGGTGCTACGGTGAGCGAGAACAGCGCCCCGCCGATCCCGAACGCCATGACCATCAGCCCCGCCTCGGTCAGCGACAGGCCGCCGCGGTCGTGCAGGTCGGTGCCGACGAAGGTGAACGCCCCGAACATCACGAGGCCGTCGACCGCGACGACGGCGAGCACGAAGGCGACCTTGCGGCGCGACAGGAGGCTGCGGAGCGACGGCCGCGCGGCGCCGGGCGGGGCGGCCGGCCGGTCGACCCGCCGCCCGACCAGCGCGACGGTCACCGCCGCCGCGACGTAGAGCACCGACAGCAACAGGAACATCGCGCGCCATCCGAACGCGTCCGAGACCGCCCCGCCGACCGCCTGTCCGAAGACGAGGCCGAAGATCTGTCCCGACAGGAAGCGGGCGAGCACCGCCTGCCGCTGTTCGTAGGGAACCGAGTCGCCGATGAAGGCCATGGCGATCGGGATGACGGCCCCCGTCGCGAGGCCGCCGACCACCCGCGCGACGGTCAGCTGGTCGAGGCTGGCGGCCATCGCGCAGAGGATCGAGGCGAGGAAGGACAGGCCGCAGGCGAAGGTGATCACCTTCACCTTGCCGACCCGGTCGGACACGGGCCCCGCGACGAACTGCACCCCGCCGTAGGCCAGCGCGAACATGGTCGCGATGATCGAGGCCGTCCCCGGCGTCACGTCGAAGTCGCGCGCGATCTCGGGCAGGAGCAGGTCCGGGGCGCGCATGCCCACGGCGCTGGCGAAGGCCGCGACCGACAGGGCGCCGATCATGACCGTCAGGTCCGAAGGGGCCGCGCGGCCCGGGGAACCGGCGTCGGCGGCCGGCGTGGCGGACGCCTTTTGCATCCGACGACCATATACGCGGCGGCGCGCGCGGGTCCCGGCCCGTCGCCTCGCGCCCCCCGGCTCGCGTCGCCGACCGGGAATGCGCTATAGGCATGGGTCGTCGAACGGAGCCGGGGTCGGTCTGGAATGAAGGTCGCGATCGAGATGGGGACGGGAGCCGGCGGCGCGCCGGCGTGCCTCGATCTCGAGGAGCTGCTGGCGACGCGCCTTCTCGTCCAGGGAAACTCGGGCTCGGGCAAGTCGCACCTCCTCCGTCGCCTCCTCGAACAGAGCGTGCCCTGGGTCCAGCAGGCGATCCTCGACCCCGAGGGCGACTTCGTCACGCTGGCCGACCGGTTCGGGCACGTGGTGGTGGAGGCGGCCGACCACAGCGAGGCGCAGCTCCAGACCGTCGCCGACCGGGTCCGCCGGCACCGCGTGTCGGTCGTCCTCAACCTCGAGGGGCTCGACGTCGAGGGACAGATGCGGCACGCCGCCGCCTTCCTCGGCGGGTTGTTCGAGGCCGACCGCGACCACTGGTATCCGATGCTCGTCGCGGTCGACGAGGCGCAGCTGTTCGCCCCGGCCGCCGCCGGCGAGGTTTCGGACGAGGCCCGCAAGGTCTCGCTGGGTGCGATGACCAACCTGATGTGCCGCGGGCGCAAGCGCGGCCTTGCCGGCGTCATCGCCACCCAGCGCCTCGCCAAGCTCGCCAAGAACGTGGCGGCCGAGGCGTCGAACTTCCTGATGGGCCGCACCTTCCTCGACATCGACATGGCGCGGGCCGCCGACCTGCTCGGCATGGACCGGCGGCAGGCCGAGATGTTCCGCGACCTCGAGCGCGGGGCGTTCGTCGCCCTCGGCCCGGCGCTGTCCCGCCGCCCGCTGCCGCTGCGCATCGGGGCGGTCGAGACCGAGGGCCGCACGGGGAGCCCGCGGCTCGTCCCGCTGCCGGACGCCCCGACGGCCGATCCCCGGTCGCTCATCCTCGCCACGGCGGACGACGATCCGCCGCCCCGCCCGGTGCCGGCCCGCCGCCCGCCGCCGGATCCGGACCTGCTGCTGCGCCAGCTCGCGCGTGCCCGCCCCTCGGCGGCCGGGCCGGCCGTCGAGGCAGCGGCGCCCGACCCGGCACGGGTCGACGCGGTCCTGCGCGAGGTGCTGTCGGATCCGGAGGCGGCCTACCGCTCGACGGCCGTCCTCTACCAGGACTTCCTCGTCCGCTGCCGCATCCACCGGCTGCCGGGCCCGCCGCCCGACCTGCCGGCCTTCCGCCGCCGCGTCGCGACGCTGCGGGCCGGCGTCGATCCGGCGGTGGAGGACGGGGCCCACTGGGGCAAGGCGGTGGAGGCGGCGGCGGACCTGCCGGAGGACATCCAGGGCGTCTTCCTGCTCCTGGCCCGCGCCGCGCACGACCGCCAGCCCTGCCCGTCGGACGCCGACGTGGCGCGGGCGTGCGGAAGCCGGTCCGCCGGCCGGGCGCGGCGTCTCCTCGCCTACATGGAACAGCGCGGGCACATCGTCATGCGCGAAGCCCGCGACGGCCGGATCATCGCGATCGCCGGCCTGGCGTGGGAGACCGCACCCGGCGACGCGGGGGCGGGCGGCGACGCGCTGGCCGCAGCCGGCTGAGACCACGGCCACCGCGTCGAGAGCCGTCGGGAAGCCGCCTCAGAACGCCGCGACCTGCCCGTCCCGCCGGCTCTCCGATCCGCCGACGTAGCCGTCCTCGAGCCGGGCGATGATCTGCCCCGCGCCGAACTCCGTGCTTCCGAGGGGCGAGCGGGCGACGGGATGCCCGCGCTCGGCCAGGGCGGCGAGGGTGGCCTCGGGCATCTCGTGCTCCACCGTGACCGACCGGTTGTCGTCCGCGACCCGCCAGCGCGGTGCGTCGAGCGCCGTCTGCGGTCCCTGCCCGTGGTCGACCATGCGGGCGACCATCTGCAGGTGCCCCTGCGCCTGCATCGTCCCGCCCATCACCCCGAAGGCGGCGAGGGGCCGTCCGGCGCGGGTCAGGAAACCGGGGATGATGGTGTTGAGCGGACGCTTGCCGCCCGCGACCTCGTTCGGATGGCCCGGTTCGAGGGTGAAGAAGGCTCCGCGGTTGTTGAGCGCGATCCCGGAGCCCGGAATCACGACGCCCGAGCCGAAGCCCATGTAGTTCGACTGGATGTAGGACACCATCATGCCGGACGGATCGGCGGCGCAGAGATAGACGGTGCTGGCCCCGGCCGGGTCGCCCGGCGTCGCCTCCCCGGCCCGGCGGGGATCGATCGTCGCGGCGCGGCGCCGCAGATAGGCGGCGTCGATCAGCGCCGCGGGCGGCAGCCGCATGTGCGCCGGGTCGCTCACATGGCGATAGAGGTCCGCCATGGCGAGCTTCAGCGCCTCGATCTGGAGGTGCAGCGTCGCAGGATCGTCGGCACCGCCGGGCGGCACGCCAAGCGCGTCCAGGATGCCGAGCGCCATCAGGGCGGCGATGCCCTGCCCGTTCGGCGGGATCTCGTGCACGGAGGCGTCGCGGTAGCGGACGGCGATCGGATCGACCCAGTCCGCCGTGTGGGCGGCCAGATCGGCCTCGGTCATCAGCGCGCCGCAGTCGCGGGCGAAGGCTGCGATCCGGCCGGCGATGTCGCCATGGTAGAAATCGTCGCCGCCGGTGGCCGCGATGCGCTCGAGCGTCGTGGCGTGCGCCTCGCTGCGGAACCGCTCGCCGACCCCGGGCGCACGGCCGCCCGGCAGGAAGCATGCGGCGAAGCCGGGCAGGTCCTTGAGGTTCGGCACCGCGTTCGCCCACTGCCGCGCGATCGCCGGCGACACGAGGAAGCCGCGCCGCGCGTGCTCGATCGCGGGCTCGAACAGGCGCGCGAAGGGGAGCCGGCCGAACCGGTCCGACAGCGCCCGCCACGCGGCCACGGCGCCGGGAACGGTCGCCACGTCCCATCCGCGCTGCGGCAGCCGCGACAGCCCGTCGAACCGCGCGCGGGTCAGGGCCGAGGGCGCCCGGCCGGAGCTGTTGAGGCCGTGGAGGCCCTCGCCGTCCCAGACGATGGCGAAAGCATCGCTGCCGATCCCGTTCATGGTCGGCTCGACCACCGTCAGCGCGATGGCGGTGGCGAGCGCCGCGTCGGCGGCGCTCCCGCCCTGGCGCAGGGCCCAGAGACCGGCCTGGGCGGCGAGCGGCTGCGTCGTGGCGACCATCGCATCGCCGTGGACCGGCGGGCGGCGCGACGGATAGGGCGTCTCGGCGAGGGCGGGCGTCGGGGGCGTCAAGGCGGTGCTCCGTTGGTACCTGACCCGACTGTACGCATCGGCATCATGGGGATGGGCGAATCATCGACCCTTCGACGCCGAGGACGATTTCCGTCGACCGTCCGGTTGGGACGCGCACCGATGGCGGACGCCGCCACGTCCGCCGTCAGCCGGAACCGAGAAGGCCGAGGCAGGCGACGAACAGGCGGGAACCGGGATCGGCGAGATCGAGCGGCGAATCGAAGTGGTGGCGCCCCGCCTGTTCCCACGCGTCGAGCGATCCGCCCTGCTCGCGCCATGTCTTCGCGACGGCGCGCGACTGGCGGACGAACTCCGGCGTCTCGCGCTCGGCCCAGACGACGAGGGTCGGAACGACCCGTTCGCGCGGCAGGAGGAGGGGGCTGTTGCGCGCCACGGCGGCCGGATCGAGCCCGAGCGGCGCGTTGACGTAGCTGAGGCGGATCGGCTCGAGGTCGTAGACCCCGCCGATCAGGACCAGGGCCGCGGGGACCGCGTCGTCCGTCGCACCCGGCGTGGCGAGCATGGCCGAGAGCTGCGCACCCGCGGAGTGACCGGCGACGACCACCCGCCTCGGATCGGCGCCGAACGCCGCCGCGTTCCGCAGGACCCAGGCGACGGCCGCCCTGACCTCGGCGACGATTTCGTCGAGCGTCGCGTGCGGGGCGAGGGTGTGGTTGACCGCGACGAAATCGACGCCCCGTGCCACGAAGGCGGCAGCGGGATAGGTGCTGTCGTCCTTGTGGAGCGCCTGCCAGTAGCCGCCGTGGACGAACACCATGACCGGCCGGTCCGACCCGGCGGCCGGAAACCAGTCCAGCGTCTGCTCCGCCCCCGGTCCGTAGGCGAGGCCGAGCCGGGCCGTCGGCGCGAGGGCCGCGCGGACCGACGCGCTGCGGTCGCGGTAGGCGGCGAGGAAGACGCCGATGTCCTCGATCATCGAGCTGGGCGAATAGGCGCGGTCGAGTTCGGCCTGCGTCAGGCCCCGCCAGACGACCGGCCCGCTCACAGCGAGACCCATCCCGGCGGGGGCTGCCGGCCGGGGTGGACCGTGCCGCAGGACGGGCAGGTGCGCGCCGTCTCGTCGGCGTAGAAGGCCGTGTAGAGGGGCGGCAGGTCGGTCACGATGTTCTTCACCGCCACCTCGATGCGGTGGACGAGGCCGCCGCACGAGAAGCAGAACCATTCGAACCCGTCCTTCGCGGCCGGCGCGCGGGCGCCCTCCACCACGAGGCCGACGGAGCCCGCGACGGGCCGCTGCGGCGAATGGCGGACGTGGGCGGGCAGCATGAACACGTCGCCCTCGCGGATGCGGACGTCCTCGATCCGGCCGTCGACCACGACCTTCAGGATCATGTCGCCCTTCAGCTGGTAGAAGAACTCCTCCACCGGGTCGTCGTGGAAGTCGACGCGCTGGTTCGGGCCGCCGACGACCTGGACGACCATCCCCGAATCCTCGAACACCAGCTTGTTGCCGACGGGCGGCTTCAGAAGGTGCGCGTGCGCGTCGATCCACGCCTGGAAGTTGAAGGGCTTGGGAAGTGCGGGCATCGGTGGGGTCCTCGTCCTGGCGTCGGGTCAGTCGGCGGCGGCGGCCGGCGCGTCGGTCCGCAGGCCGCAGCCTTCGAAGGCGGCGCGGATCGCGTCCTTCTCCGCCGCGGTGAGCGCGAGGCTCGGCCGGCGCACCGGCCCGCCCGCCTGGCCCAGCAGTTCCATCCAGTACTTGGCGTGGGCGTGCGGCTTGTCCGGCGGGCGGGACGACCTGAAGGCGTGGCGGACGGGGTCGAGGCTGTCGCGGACCCTGCGCGCGGCCTCCACCTCGCCGCGGAAGGCGAGGTCGGTGTAGTCCGCGATCCGCCGGTCGACGCGCGTCTGATAGAGGAAGGGCGGGTTGGAGCAGAGATAGAGGCGCCAGCCCAGCTCGACGATGTTGTCGAACCACTCGTCCTCCGATGCCGTCGAGACCAGCAATCGGTCCCCCGCGAGGCGCGTCAGCGTCGCGTACATCTCCCGCGGCACGCTGTACTTGATGGCGACGACGTTGGGGAGGTCGGCGATGCGGGCGCAGAGGTCCGGCGACATCAGATAGCCGCTGTCGGGGTGGCTCCACATCGCGATGCCGATGTCCACCTGCGCGGCGACGTGTCGGTAATACTCCTCCACGACCCCGTCCGGCCGGTGGACGAAGTGGAGCACGGGCGCGTGGACCACGATCCAGTCCGCGCCCACCGCCTGCGCGTGGCGGGCCAGCTCGATCACCGTGTCGAGGTTCTGGTCCGAGCAGGACATGATCGTCTGCGCCCGCCCCGCCGTCGCCTCCACCGCCAGCTCGAACATCCGCTTGCGCTCGGCGACCGACATGGCGAAGAACTCGCCCTGCTTGCCGGCGATGAACAGGCCGGCGATGGCGAGGTCGTCGACCCAGTGGCGGACGTTGCGGCGGAAGCCCTCCTCGTCCAGCGAAAGGTCGGGGCGGAACGGGGTCAGCGCCGCCGCCCAGACCCCGCGCATGGTCGCCCGCGCATGCGCCTTGGCGTCGGCCTTCCCGTATCTCATGCCGTCCTCGCTCCGGTTCCCGGCGGTTCGGCATGATCGATCCCGAATGCGGCGGGCGCGTCAAGATCGCCGACGATTGACAGGCGCCCCGCCGCCCCCGACCCTGCCCGCCGCTCGGGGAGGGACGGGATCGATGGGTGGCACGGCGCGGCTGGGCGAGCGGATGATCACGACCGCCGAGATGGCGGCCCTGTTCTCGGACCGCGCCACGGTGGGGCGCATCCTCGACTTCGAGGCGGCGCTGGCGCGAGCGCTCGCGGCGGCCGGCCTGTGCGGCGCCGACGACGCGGCCGCGATCACCGTCGCCTGCGACGCCGACCTCTACGATGCCGATCGCCTCGCGGAGGACGGGGCGCGCGCCGGGACGGTCGTGATCCCGCTCGTGAAGGCCCTGACCGCGCGGGTCGCCGCGACGGCGCCCGACGCCGCCGCCCACGTCCATCGCGGCGCCACCAGCCAGGACGCGATCGACACCGGCCTCGTCCTCCAGCTGCACCACGCGGTCACGGTCCTGGACCGCGACCTCGGCCGTGCGGCCGACGCCGCGGCCGCCCTCGCGGCGACGCACCGATCCACGCTCATGCTCGGCCGCACCCTGCTCCAGCCGGGCGGGCCCACGACGTTCGGCCTGAAGGCGGCGGGCTGGACGGCGGCGATCGACGCCGCCCGCCTGCGCGTCCGTCGGGCCGCCGAGGCGGCGCTCGTGCTCCAGTTCGGCGGTGCTGTCGGTACCCTCGGGTCGCTGGAGGACGCGGGGATCGCGGTGGCCGAGGCGCTGGCCCGCGACCTCGGCCTCCCCTGCCCGCCCCTGCCCTGGCATTCGCGACGCGACGACCTCGCCGCGCTGGCGGCGGCGGTGACGATCGGCACGGGCACGCTGGCCAAGGTGGGGCGGGACGTCTCCCTCCTGATGCAGTACGAGGTCGCCGAGGCGGCGGAGCCCGGGGGCGGCGGGCGTGGCGGATCGTCGGCCATGCCGCACAAGCGCAACCCGACGGCCTCGATGATCGCCCGTGCGGCGGCGGCGCGGGCGAGCGGCCTCCTCGCGACGCTGACGGCGACGATGGACCACGAGCAGGAGCGCGCGGTCGGCGGGTGGCAGGCGGAGTGGGCGGTCTGGCCGGCCCTGATGGAGGTCGCGGCCGGCGCCGCGGCGGCGATCGCGGAGACGCTCGAAGGTCTGCGGGTGGACGACGCGCGGATGGCGCGGAACCTCGCGGCGCTGAACGGCGTGGTCCTGTCGGAGCGACTGGCGCTCGCGCTCGCCGCCCACCTCGGCAAGGGCGAGGCCCACACCCTCGTCGAGACGTTGACGCGCCGCGCCGTCGCCGAGGACCGTCCGCTGCGCGACGTCGCGGGGGAGACGGCGGCGGTGGCCGAGCGCCTGTCGCCAGCCGCGCTCGACGCGCTGTTCGACCCGCGGGGCGCCCTGGGCGCGGCGGAGGCGTTCGTCGACCGGGCCCTCGCCGCGCGGCCGGCGGTGACCGGCTAGGGGGGCGGATCGGCCTCGGGAGCAGGGACGCGCCGCTCCGCGCCGAAGACGAGCGCGACGCGGGTCCCCTGCCCCGGGCGGCTGCGGATCTCCATCGTACCGCCGTGCAGGCGCATCAGGGCGTCGGTGATTGCGAGGCCGAGGCCCACACCCTCGGTCAACTCCAGCCCGCCCGGGCGGATGCGCTCGAACGGACGGCGGGCACGCGCGACCTCCCCCTCCGTCATCCCGATGCCGGTGTCGGCGACGGCGAGGACGGGACGGCCGGAGCCGTCGAGACCGGCCGACACCTCCACCCGCCCGCCGCCCGGCGTGTACTTCAAGGCGTTGCCGACGATGTTCAGCAGCGCCTGGCGGACCTTGCCGGCGTCCACCCTGATCGTCAGCGGCTCGCCCTCGACCAGCCAGACGCCGACCCGCGAGCGTTCGGCCAGCGGCGCCAGCATCTCGCACACGTCGGCGGCGATCCGGTCGAGGGAGACCGCCTCCTCGTCGAGGACGAGGCGGCCCGCCTCGATCCGGCTCATCTCGAGGATGCCGGAAATGACGGTGAGGAGGTGCTGTCCCGCCTGCTCGATGTCGCCGACGTAGCCCTTCTGCCGGTCGGAGAGCGCGCCGAAATGTCCGCCGCCGAGCGCCTGCGCGAAACCGATGATCGCGTTCAGCGGCGTGCGGAGCTCGTGGCTCATGGTCGCGAGGAAGTTGCTCTTCGCCCGGTTCGCCGCTTCGGCGGCGTCCTTCGCCGAGATCAGCGCGCTGGCCGCTCGATCGCGCGCGGCCGTCTGTTCGGCGACGGTCTCCAGCGCCCGCTCGAGGTTCAACGTCAGGACGTCGATCTCCCGCACGCCGGCGCGCGGGAGGCGCGCCGGTGCCCCCGGGGCCCTGACGGAGACGGCCCGCGCGATCCGTTCCAGACGGAAGGTCAGCGCCCGCGTCATCAGCACCGCGACGCCGATCGCCACCATGAGTGTGATGAGGCCCCCCGACACGACCAGGCCCAGCCCCTGCCGGTATGGCGCGTCGAGCAGCGAATAGGGCACGCCGACGATGAGAAAGAAGCCCGTCCTCGGCGACTGCGAGACGGCGACGAGAAGATCCGTCCCATCCCGGCTGGTGATCCGCGCGATGCTGTCGCCCGCCCCCTCGCCCACGTTGGCGATCAGGGCCGGACTGACGGACAGTCCGACCAGCCCTGCGGGCGGCCTGCGCCCGATGAAGATGCCCTTCCGATCGACGAGACCGACGCGCCACCCGTCCGGAAGGGCGTTGCGGTCGAGCACGGCGGCGAGCCGCGCGGGCAGCACCGGCGAGCCGAGGGCGAATCGGATCTCGCCATCGATCATGACGGGCACGTCGACGGCCATCACCTTGGTGTTCGAGACCGCGCCGTCGAACTGGTCGGTGATCGCGGGCCGGCCGCTGCGGAACACGCGGTCGATGGTGGTGGCGTCGGCCCGGGCGGGCAGCGGGGTGCCGAAGGGCCGCAGGGTGTTGAGAAGCTGGTTGGCCTGCCGGTCGAGGAGGACCAGCCAGGTCCCGGGATCGACCCGGTCGATGGTGGAGGAGGCGAAGGCGTGGAACTCGCCGAGGTCGCCGGAGCGCATCTGTGGCGAGGCGGCCAGGACCTCCAGCCGCGAGATCGCGGCCTCGATCTCCGCGTCCACCGCCGCCGAAAGGAGCCGCGCCCGCACGACCATGTCGATCGCCAGCTCCGCGTCCCGGGCGGACCGGAGCATCGAGACCACCACGACGGCGAAGCCCGACAACGGCAGCGCGACGGCGACGACGAGGAGGATCTGCCGACCGATCAGGCTCGAGGTGAAGCCGCGAAGCTTCGACAGCATCGGCGGTGGTCCCAAGTTGCGGCGGCACAGTGAACGCCCGTTCCCCCTAATCAGGCGTTAACCTGAACGAGCCGGGTGACGTCGCCACATTGGCGCCCCGGCGTCGGCCGACTATCCTGAGGACGGCTTTGGAGGGCGGACGGGCTCCCGCGCGATGATCATCTGGGGAAAGATCCTTGGCGGGGCGGCGGGCTTCGCCATCGGGGGACCCATCGGCGCGCTGCTGGGCGCGATGGCGGGGCACGCCGTCGACACCATGCAGGCGACCGGGGAGGAAGTCCTGCCCGAGGGTCCGCGCGACGAGACGCGCGAGATCGCCTTCACCGTCGGCGTGATCGTATTGGCGGCAAAGATGGCGAAGGCCGACGGCACGGTGACCGGCCACGAGGTCGACGCGTTCCGCGAGATCGTCGACGTGCCCGACGAGGAGATGCGCAACGTCATCCGGCTGTTCGACATCGCCAAGCGCGACAGCAGCGGTTACGAGCCCTACGCGCGCCAGATCGCGAAGCTTCTCCACCAGCGCCCGGCCGTGCTGGAGAAGCTGCTGGACGGGCTGTTCCACATCGCGCAGTCGGACGGCGCCCTGCACGAGGCGGAGCTGGTCTATCTGCGCGCCGTCGCGCGGATCTTCGGTTTCGACGAGGCCGCGTTCGAGCGCATCCGCCGGTCGAACGGCGACGGCGGCGACGATCCCTACGCGATCCTGGGGATCGGTCCCGACGCGGACGATGGGGCGCTCAAGGCCGCGTATCGCCGACGCGCCCGGGAAAACCATCCCGACACCTTGATCGCGCAGGGCATGCCGCCGGAGTTCGTGGCCATCGCGAACGCCCGGACAGCCCGGATCAACGCCGCCTGGGCGCTGATCCGGCGGGAACGCGGCCTTCCGTAAGGTCGGGCGACGTCAGCTCTGGCCGGTCCGCTCCCGCAGCACCTCGATGATGGCGCGCGGATTTCCGCCGCGCTGGGTGATGACGCTCTCGAACTCCTGCCGGGTCGTGAACGCCTGGCTGACGTTCTCCACCGCGAGATCGATCACCCGGTAGGCCTGCCCGTCGCGGCGCAGGCGCCATTCGATCCGGATCAGGCCGCCGTCCGGCGGGGACAGTTCGGTCGGGACGACGATGTCCCGCTCGCCCACCCGCGGCTGGCCGGACACGCGGAACAGGCGGGACACGTCCCAATTTCCGCCGTAGTAGCGACGGAACCGGTCCCGGTAGACCTGCATGGCATAGGCGCGGAACAGGCGCTCGTACTCGGCCCGGTCGGGCGGCTGGAGCGCGTTCCAGTAGCGGCCCAGCGTGAAGCGCGCCGCGAACTCCATGTCGAGCCGCTCGTCGATGACGCGGAGCATCCGCCCCTCGACCTCCGCGCTGCCGAGCGCGTCGCCGACGGCCTGCGCGGTCCTCATCACGAAATCGGCGGCGTCCGGCGCGCCCTGCGCCCGCACAGGCCCCGCGACCACCACGCCGGCGAGCATCGCGGCGCACCCGGAAAGAACCTGACGACGATCGAACATCCGAACTCCCCGCACGGAAAAGGCACTCGGCCCCATGACGCCCACGCCCGTCGAGAAGCGTCCAACAGCCGGTTGCCACCAAAGTTAGTCCCCGGCGTGCGGACAGGCCAGCATCCGTGTCCGATCCGTGCGCATCGTCACGGGATGGGAGCCATGCGCGCGCCGGGGTTCCGGACCGTGGGCGGGGGCGTCAAGGTGACGCTGTCCTCCGCCGCGACGGTCTGCGACCATGCGTCCCCTCGACGTCCTGACCGTCGTGTTCGTCATGCTGATCTGGGGCGTGAACTTCACCGTCGCCAAGACCGGCATGGCGGAGATATCGCCGATCCTCATGATCTTCCTGCGGTTCACGCTGGTGGCCGCACTCCTCGTTCCCTTCGTCCCCCGCCCCGCCCCGCCGCAGATGCGGCGGATCGCCGTCATCGGCCTGTGCTTCGGCGGGCTGCACTTCCCGCTCATGTTCGTCGGGATCTCGGGCGTCGACGCCTCCTATGCGGCGATCGCGTCGCAGTTGAGCGTGCCGTTCTCGGCGCTGCTCGCGGCCGTGTTCTACGGCGACCGGCTCGGCTGGCGCCGCACGCTTGGCCTCCTGATCGCCTTTGCCGGGATCGCGGTCATCGCCGGCCGGCCGACGGGGTCGAGCAGCCTCTTCTATCTCGGCCTGCTGATCGCGGGCGCCGCCTTCTGGTCGGTGGCCAACGTGCAGATCAAGGAACTCGGGCCGATCGACGGGTTCCAGCTCTCGGCGTGGATCGCCGTGTTCTCGATCCCCCTCCTTCTCGTCGCCTCGCTGGTGTTCGAGGACGGGCAGATCGAGCAGCTCGCCTCGGCCGGATGGATCGGCTGGGGTGCGGTCGTCTATCAGGGCGTGGCGGTGGCGATCCTGTCCTACAGCCTCTGGTATCCGCTGGTCCGCCGCTACGATGTGAACGTCGTCATGCCGTTCAACCTGCTGAACCCCGTCTTCGGCGTGCTGTGCGCTGTCCTGGTCCTCGGCGATCCGCTGACGTGGAGCCTGCTGGCCGGGGCGGCGCTCGTCATCGGCGGTGTCGGCATCATCACCGTCCGCCGCCCGCGCCTCGTCGACGCGCGCGCCTCCAACAACGCGTGACGATCACTCAGACGTTGAGGAGCAGGTTCTCCCGCTCCCAGGAGGAGATGACGCGGTTGTAGGCCTCGAACTCCGCCTCCTTCACCGCCGTCAGCGCGTCGATGAACCGCTCGCCGAAGATCTCGCGCAGCGGGCGCGAGGCGTTGAACTTGGCGAGCGCCTCCGACTGGTGGCGCGGCAGGGTGAAGGCGAGGCGATAGGCCGACCCCTTCACCGGGTCGTTGGGCTCCAGTCCCAGCGTCATCCCGAGATAGCCGCAGGCGAGCGAGGCCGCGATCGCGAGGTAGGGATTGGCGTCGGCGCCCGCGACGCGGTTCTCCACCCGGCGGGCCTCGGGCGGCGTGACGGGCACGCGCAGGCCCGTCGTGCGGTTGTCGCGGCCCCAATGCACATTGATCGGGGCGTCCGCGTTGGGTACGAGGCGGCGGTAGGAGTTCACGTTCGGGGCGAGCAGCGGCATCGCCGCCGGAAGGAACTTCTGGAGCCCGGCGACGTGGCTCATGAACAGCGCGGTGTCACGCCCGTCCGCGTCGGAGAAGAGGTTCGTCCCCGTCGCCGCGTCCACGACGCTCTGATGCACGTGCATGGCGCTGCCCGGCTCGGCCTGCATGGGCTTCGCCATGAAGGTCGCGTAGACGTCGTGGCGGATCGCCGCCTGGCGGACGGTCCGCTTGAACAGGAAGACCTGGTCGGCAAGCTCCATCGGATCGCCGTGGTTGAAGTTGATCTCGATCTGCGCGGCCCCCGCCTCGTGGGTGAGGGTGTCCACGTCGATCTCCTGCGCGGCGCAGAAGTCGTAGACGTCCTCGAAGATGGGATCGAACTCGTTGACGGCGTCGATGCCGAACGCCTGCCGACCGCTCTCCTGCCGGCCGGACCGACCGATGGGGGGCTGGAGCGGATAGTCCGGATCCTTGTTGACCTGGACGAGGTAGAATTCGAGTTCGGGCGCGACGATCGGCTTCCAACCGCGCCGGGCGTAGAGGTCGAGCACGCGCTTCAGCAGGTACCGCGGCGCGAAATCGACGGCACTGCCGTCGGCGTAGACGCAGTCGCCGATCACCTGCGCCGTCGGCTCCTTGTACCAGGGGACGAGACGGATCGTGCCCTCGTCCGGGATCAGATAGATGTCGGAGTTCTCGTCCGAGGTGACGTCCTCGTCCTCGGGGTACTCCCCGGTCACGGTCTGGACGAAGATGGCCTCCGGCAGGCGCAGCCCCCGGTCCCGCAGGATGCGGAGGAACTTCTCCGCCGGCAGGATCTTGCCGCGGGCGATGCCGTTCATGTCGGGAACGAGGCACTCGATTTCGGTGACGCGGTGCCGCTTGATGAAATCTTCCATGATCTGCATGGCTGGCCGCGCGCGCCGGCGCGCATCTCCTGTGCGGATGGTGCGGCCTTCAATGTGGGGGCGGACACCCCTCGGACGCCAGAGTGGCATCGTCGCCGCAAGGGACGGGCCGGGGGCCGAACAGAGCCGCGCCGCCCGTTCCGCCGCCGTCGCAAGGCCGCGGGACCGGGCGCGAGAGGAAGGGCGGCGAACGCTCCCGCCGCGATGCGGATGCCACAGCCGCCGCGACGATGTCGCGCCGTTGTCCACCGCGACGATGTCGCGCCGTCGTCCGCCGCGACGATGTCGCGCCGTCGTCCACCGCGACGATGTCGCGCCGTCGTCCGCCGGGACGATCAGTCGATGCCGCGGAGCACGTCGGCCAGCGTCCCGAACATCTCGTCGATGTGCGACCGCTCGAGGATCAGCGGCGGCGAGAGCGCGATGATGTCGCCCGTCGTGCGGATCAGGAGGCCCTTGTCGTAGCATTTCAGGAAGGCATCGAA
>JBIJED010000334.1:0-4372 GCA_044343785.1 Azospirillales bacterium
GGCTCCAGCTCGATGCCGGCGATGATGCCGAGGTTCCGGCAGTCGATCACATGCGGCAGCCCCTTCAGGGAATGGACCGCGTCCTCCCAGTAGCCCGCCATCGAGGCCGCACGGGCGAACAGCCCCTCCTCCTGATAGACGTCGAGCGTGGCGAGGGCCGCGGCGCAGGCCAGCGGGTGACCCGAATAGGTGTAGCCGTGGAACAGCTCGATCTGCCCGTCCGGCGCCTTCATGAAGGCGTCGTGGATGAAGTCCTTCGCGAAGACGGCGCCCATGGGCACGGCCGCATTGGTGATGCCCTTGGCCACCGCGATCAGGTCGGGCTGCACGCCGAAATGGTCGGTCGCGAAGGCGGAGCCGAGGCGGCCGAACCCGGTGATCACCTCGTCGAAGATCAGCAGGAGCCCGTGCTTGTCGCAAATGGCCCGCAGCTTCTCCAGATAGCCCTTCGGCGGGATCAGGACGCCGGTGGAGCCGGCCACCGGCTCCACGATCACCGCGGCGATCGTCGAGGGATCGTGCAGCGCCACGATCCGCTCCAGCTCGTCCGCGAGGTGCGCGCCCCACTCGGGCTGGCCACGGCTGAACGCCTGCTTCGAACGGTCGTGGGTGTGGGGCAGGTGGTCGACGCCCGCCAGCAGCGGACCGAAGAACTTGCGGTTGTTGACGATGCCGCCGACCGAGATGCCGCCGAAACCGACGCCGTGGTAGCCGCGCTCCCGCCCGATCAGCCGGGTCCGCTGGCCCTCGCCGCGGGCACGGTGATAGGCGAGCGCGATCTTGAGCGCGGTGTCAACCGCCTCGGATCCCGAGTTGGCGTAGAACACGTGGTCGAAGCCGGTCGGCAGCATCGCCGTCAGCCGCGACGCCAGCTCGAAGGCCAGCGGATGGCCCATCTGGAAGGTCGGTGCGAAGTCCAGTACCTGCGCCGTCGCCTTGATCGCCTCGACGATCTTCGGCCGGGCGTGGCCGGCGTTGACGCACCAGAGCCCCGCCGTACCGTCGAGGATGCGGCGACCGTCGTGGCTGCGGTAGTGCATGCCCTCGGCCGACACCAGGAGGCGCGGCGCCTTCTTGAACTGCCGGTTGTTGGTGAACGGCATCCAGAAGGCTTCGAGATTGTTCGGGATCGTGGCGTGCACCGGCGACGGACCGTCCATGACGGGACCTCTCGGACGAACGGTTGAGGGGCGGACGTCGTCAGCCTACCCCCCCCCGGCGGCGGGCTCAAGGCCGGCCGTCGGCCGCCGGTCGGCGTTCGGCGGGGAAGCGGACGCGGAACGTGGCGCCGGCACCACCGGTGTCCAGCGCCACCTCCCCGCCGATCTGGCGGACGAGGGCCTTCACGAGCTGGAGGCCCAGGCCCGGCGGCCGGTCCATCGAGAAGCCGGCGGGAAGGCCCGGCCCCCCGTCCGTCACGGTGAGGGCGAGACCGTCCGCCGTGTCGGCGGTCAGCGACACCGCGACCCGTGCGGGATCGCCGCCGCGCCGGCCGAACTCGAGCGCGTTCGTCACGAGCTCGTTCACGATGATGGCCAGCGGGATGGCGCGGTCGGTGTCGATCGCCACGTCCGCCGCGAGGTCCACCACGACGTCGTCCTCGCGGCTGCGCAGGTGCGCGAGATCGTCGCACAGGCGCCGGACGAGCGGCATCAGGCTCACCCGCCTGAGATCGGCCGTCCGGTCGAGCCCGTCGTGGACGGCGGCGATCGAGTTGACCCGGGTGGACGCCTCCACGAAGCGGCGGCGGCCCTCCGGGTCGCCGATGTCCCGGCTTTCCAGCCGAAGCAGGCTCGCCACGAGCTGAAGACTGTTCGTCGTCCGATGGTTGAGTTCCGCCATCAGGGCGTCCTTCTGGCGCAGGAGCATCTCCCGGTCGGTGACGTCGCGAATGACGCCGATCGCCCCGCCCCGCCCACCGCCCCGCCCGCCGCCCCGCCCGCCGCCCCGATCGCCGCCCCGATCGCCGCCCCGATCGCCTTCGTCGCCG
Source organism: Azospirillales bacterium (assembly GCA_044343785.1). Classification (GTDB taxonomy): domain Bacteria; phylum Pseudomonadota; class Alphaproteobacteria; order Azospirillales; family Azospirillaceae; genus CANGXM01. The sequence goes on from JBIJED010000334.1 coordinate 1,991, forward strand.
CCGACGGTCCGGCCCCGGACGGCGACCCATCGGATCTCTCCGTCCCCGCCGGCAAGCCGGAACCGCAGGTCGATCTCGACGGGCGCGGTCGCGCCGCGCAAGCGACGGGCCGCCGCCCGGACGACGCACCGGTCCTCCGCGCGCAGGCGGCGCAGCGCCGCGCGCAGCGTCACCGGGCCGACCATCGGCAGGCGGAGCAGCGCACGCGCCTCGGCGGACAGGATCAGCGCGCCGGTCGTGCGCTCGATCTCCCACACCCCCAGCCCGCCGGCCTCCAGCGCAGCCGCGAGGCGTTCGGCGCGAAGACCGACGCATCTCCGCCGCGCCGTCGTCGACGGCTCGCCGCGTGGCTCGCGGGGCGCTTGGCGGCGGGGCATGGCGGGGGCCTGCTCGTGACGGCGGGAAGGACGGCGCGACGGACCCGTTATAACGACCCGACCCGTCGTGGGGACATTGCCCTTCGGCGGGATGCCTCCCGTCCCTGGGGTTCCCGACCCGGGGGCGCAGGCCTCTTCACCGGAAGGCGATGAAGGGGTCGCCTCCTTACGTCCGAAATCGCGCCGACGCTCACGCCCTGGTGACCGACGCATCCGTCCGTCGAGGGGACAGCCGACAGATCTCGAACGAGAATGGGCGCGCAACGAGACAGGGCCGGCGGCGCCGGCGACCATTCGGGGGAATGCGAGATGACGATCCGGCGGCTTCTGTCGGGCAGCCTCGTGCTGCTGTTCGCGGTCATCGGGATCATGGCCGGGACGAACCTGTGGGGCGTGGACCGCCTGTCCACCTCCATGCGGACGATCTACGAGGACCGCGTGGTGCCGCTGCGCGAGCTCAAGATCATCTCCGACGCCTACGCGGTCTTCGTGGTCGACGCCTCTCACAAGGTGCGCAACGGGAACTGGGACTGGCCGGAGGCGGGGAAATCGGTCGCCACCGCCCGCGACCAGATCGAGAAGCACTGGACGACCTATCTCGCGACGATGCTCACGACGGAGGAGGCGAGGCTCGTCGCCGACGCGAAGCGGCTGAAGTCCGCCGCCGACGTGGCCGTCGCCGACCTGACGGCGATCATCGGACGCCGCGACCGCGACGCCCTGGACGCGTTCGTGCGGGGAACGCTCTACGCCGCGATCGACCCCTACACCGAGGTGATCACGAAGCTCATCGACCTTCAGGTCGAGGTCGCGGCCGAGACCTACGCGTCCGACGTCCGGCTCGGGGATCGCATCGAGATCCTCTCCTTCCTGCTGGGCGCCCTCGGCCTCGTTTCGGTCCTGGCCGTCGGCCTGGTCACGGTCCGGCGCGTTCTCCGGCCGATCGCCGGGATGACGTCCGCGATGGAGCGCATCGCCGGGGGCGACTTCACGATCGACGTTCCGGGCACGGGCACCGCCGGCGAGATCGGCGCCATGGCGGGGGCCGTCGCCGTCTTCCGGCAGAACGGGCTGGAGCGGCAGCGGCTGGAGGCCGAGCAGGCGGACCGCGCGGCCACGGCGACCGCGGAACGCCGGCAGGCGCTGTTCGCGATGGCGGACGAGCTGGAGCGGTCGATCTCCCGCATGCTGTCCGACGCCAGCGCCGCGTCGACGCAGCTCGCGGCCACGATCGGCCAGGTGTCCCGGTCGGCCGAGGCCACGACGGCCGAGGCCGGATCGGCCGCCAGCGCCGCCGGCATGGCCACCCAGAACATCCAGATGGTCGCCGCCGCGACCGAGGAGTTCAACGCGGCGCTGGCCGAGGTGTCGGGGCGGATCGGCGATGCGGCGCGGTCGGCGTCCGACGCCGCCGGGGCGGCCTCGCGGGCGGGGGAGATGGTCGACGGCCTGCTCGGCGCGTCGTCGCGGATCAACGAGGTCACCGGCCTCATCGGCGCGATCGCGGCGCAGACCAACCTGCTGGCGCTCAACGCCACGATCGAGGCGGCACGGGCCGGCGAGGCGGGCCGGGGCTTCGCGGTCGTCGCCTCGGAGGTCAAGAGCCTCGCGAACCAGACGGGCCGCGCGACCGACGACATCCAGCGCGAGATCGGCGCCATGCAGTCCGCCATCGGCGGCGTGGTGGAGGTGATCCGCGAGATCGTGGGCCGGATCCGCACCGTCGACGAGATGAACGGGGCGATCGCGGCGGCGGTCGAGGAGCAGTCCGCGACCACCGGCGACATCGCCCGCAACATGTCGCAGGCGGCGAACGGGGTCGGCATCGTCGACACGAACATCAGGGCGGTGTCGTCGGCCGCCCTCGACACCAATGCGGCGATCACGCAGATGCACACGTCGGTCGAGGTGCTGGCGAAGGGGATCCGGGCGATCGAGACCAGCGTCTCCTCGTTCCTCGGCGACGTCCGGGGTCGCGAGGGGGGGAGCCCCGCCGGCGTGGCGA
>JBIJED010000169.1:0-6408 GCA_044343785.1 Azospirillales bacterium
CGGCCTCGACCGCGTTGAGCATGGCGAGCAGCGCCACCACCGTCTTGCCGCTGCCCACGTCCCCCTGGAGGAGGCGGAGCATGCGCGACTCGGACGCCTGGTCGGCGCGGATCTCCTCGAGCGCCCGCGCCTGCGCGCCGGTGAGCGCGAAGGGCAGGGCGCCCGTGACCTTCGCCGCCAGCCGGCCGTCGCCCACGACCGCCCGGCCGCGCAGGTCCCGCTGCGCCCGGCGGACGAGGGAGAGGGCGAGCTGGTTCGCGAGAAGCTCGTCGTAGGCGAGGCGCATGCGCGCCGGCGTCTCCGGCGACAGCTCCCCCTCCGACCCCGGCGACTGGGCGGCCGCCAGCGCGCCCCGCCAGTCGGGCCAGCCGCGGCGGGCCTTCAGCGCCGGGTCGAGCCACTCGGGCAATGCGGGTGCCCGTTCCAGCGCCGCGGCGACGAAGCCCCGCATCTGGCGGGCCGTCACCCCGTCTGTCAGCGGGTGGACCGCCTCGACCGTGGCGGCGCGATCGGCCTCGTCCGCCGGGAGGATCACGTCCGGATGGACCATCTTGGGCTGGTCGTTGAAGCGCTCGACCATCCCGGAGACGACCACCTTCGCGCCGAGGGGAAGCTGCTTCTCCAGCCACGCCGCCTGACCGTGGAAGAAGGTGAGTTCGAGGATCCCCGTCTCGTCGATCAGCCGCACGCGATAGGGGCGGCGAGGCACGAGTGGCGGGACGTGGGCGTCCACCCGGGCGGTGATCGTCGCCACCCGTCCCGCCGGTGCCTCGGCGATCCTCGGCGCGAAGCGGCGATCGACGATCCCCGTCGGCAGATGCCAGAGGAGGTCCGCCACGTGCGGTCCCGCCAGCGCCGCCACCCGCTTCGCGATCTTCTCGCCGAGCCGGGGCAGGCTGGTGATGGGGGCGAACAGGGGGAAGAGGATCTCGGGGCGCACGGGCGCTCGCGGTGGCGGTCGGCGTTCCGCCTTCCTCGGCCGGACGCCCGCCCGCGTCAAGGCCGCCGACGATCAGCCGCCGCGAAGGCGGCGCAGCAGCTCGGCCGTCGTCTCCGGCGAAAGGCGGTCCCACCGCTCGCCGGTCAGGGCGCCGTGCATCGCCCAGAGCGCTTTCGGGCTCACCGGCGCCGGCTGCATCGCCCGAAGCCGTCGGAACGCCTCCACCGCGCCGAGGGCGACGCCCACCTCGGCCAGGAGACGCGCGGTCTTCGGGCCGAGGTTGGGGAGGAGATGGAGGGGACGCGCGTCCGTCACGCCATGCTCTCGGGTCGACATCGCGACCTCGACATGCCGCATGCGGGTCCGGGAGACGTCCACCTCGGCGGCTCCTGCCGGGTCCGTTGCGGATGTGCGGATCATGCCGCCGCCCTCCTGACGACGTTCCGTCGGGAGGGCGCTTCGCCGACGGGACTGACAGGGGCGGGCGAGGGGTCTATATGAACGTCCCGTTCCCGCCGCAGCGTCGTCCACAGCCGATGTCCGTCACCGAGAAGCAAGAACCTGTCGACGTCCGCCGGAGGCGTCTGAAGTTCAGGAGCTGGCACCGTGGCACGCGGGAGATGGACCTCCTGATGGGCAGCTTCGCCGACGCCCACCTCGACCGCTTCGATCACGGCGATCTCGACGTGTACGAGGCCATGCTCGAGATCAGCGATCCCGATCTCTACAACTGGTTCTCCGGGCGTGAGCCCGTGCCGTCGGCCGAGGACACGGCCGTGATGCAGCTGTTCCTCGCCCATCGCTTCGCCTGAACCCACAGGGTCACCGTTGCCGACGCTCGATCTCAAGCCCGGTCGTCCGGTCCGCCGCCTCATCGGCGGCGCGCCGGAGGGGCAGGACGCCCGCATCCTCGCCAACCTCGCCGCCGTCGCCGGTCCGGCGGGGCTCATCCACGTCACGACCGACGATGCGCGCGCCGCCCGCCTCGCCGACGCGGTCGGCTTCTTCGCGCCCGCGGTCGATGTGGTGCTGTTCCCGGCGTGGGACTGCCTGCCCTACGATCGCGTGTCGCCGAACCCGGACATCGTCAGCCGCCGGATCGACGCGCTGGGCCGCCTCCTCGCCCCGGCCGCCGGGTCGCGCCTGTGCATCACGACCGTGAACGCCGCCGTACAGCGGACGATGCCGCGCGCGTCGTTGACGGGGTCGACGTTCCGCGCCCGCAAGGGCGAGCGGGTCGACGTCGACCGCCTCCAGTCCTTCCTCGCCACCAACGGCTACGTCCGCGCCCAGACGGTGCGCGAGCCGGGCGAGTTCGCGATCCGCGGCGGCATCATCGACCTGTTCCCGCCGGGAACCGAGGAGCCGCTGCGCCTCGACCTGTTCGGCGACGAGCTGGAGGGCGTGCGGGCCTTCGACCCGATGAGCCAGCGCACGACCGAGGCGCGCGACGGGTTCGTGCTGCGCCCGATGGCCGAGGTGTTCCTCGACGAGGCGTCGATCGCGCGCTTCCGCGCCGGCTATCGCGAACAGTTCGGCGCGGTGCTCGACGACGATCCGCTTTACGAGGCCGTCTCGGCCGGCCGGCGCTACGGCGGGGTGGAGCACTGGATGCCGCTCTTCCATGAGCGGCTGGACACGCTGTTCGACTATCTCCCCGATGCGCCGGTGACGCTGGACGCGCAGGCCGAGGCCGCCGCCGACGACCGCTTCGCGCAGGTCGTCGACTTCCACGGCTCGCGCAAGGCGTTCCAGGCGGTCGAGCGCAAGTCGAACGTCCCGATCTACAAACCGTTGCCGCCGCCGCTCCTCCATCTCGACCGGGCCGCCTTCGACGGCATCCTCGCTCGCCGCCCGGTCGGCGTGCTCTCGCCCTTCGCCCCGGCCGAGGGGTCGGACGGGTTCGACGCCGACGGTCGCCGCGGCCACGACTTCGCCGACGCCCGGGCGCGGCCGGACGTGAACGTGTTCGACGCGGTCAAGGCGCATGTCGCCGAGCTTCAGCGCGACGGCAAGCGCGTGATCGTGGCGGGCACGAGCCAGGGGGCCCGCGACCGCCTCCTCTCGGTGCTCCACGGCCACGGGATCGAGGCGGTGCGGCCCGCCGACGGGCACGACGAGGTCCGCCGCCTGCCGCGCGGCACGGCGGGGGCCGTCGTGCTCTCGATCGAGCGCGGGTTCGTGGCGCCCGACCTCGCGGTCATCACCGAGCAGGACATCCTCGGCGACCGCCTGTCGCGCCCCGCCCGCAAGCGGCGGCGCGCGGCCAACTTCATCGCGGAACTGTCGACCCTCAACCCCGGCGACTACGTCGTCCACGTCGACCACGGCATCGGCCGGTTCGACGGGCTGGAGACGCTGGTCGTGGGCGGCGCGCCGCACGATTGCCTGCGCATCGTCTACGAGGGCGGGGACAAGCTGTTCCTGCCGGTCGAGAACCTCGAGCTCCTCTCGCGCTACGGGTCGGAGGACACGTCGGCGCAGCTCGACAAGCTGGGCGGCGTCGGCTGGCAGAACCGCAAGGCGCGTGTGAAGCGCAAGCTGAAGGACATGGCCGAGGCGCTGCTGAAGATCGCGGCCGAACGCCAGGTCCGCACCGCGCCGCCGATCGTGCCTCCCGATGGGCTGTTCCAGGAGTTCTGCGCCCGCTTCCCCTACAGCGAGACCGAGGATCAACTGCGCGCCATCGAGGAGGTGATCGACGACCTCGGCAGCGGCCGGCCCATGGACCGGCTCGTCTGCGGCGACGTCGGCTTCGGGAAGACCGAGGTGGCGCTGCGCGCCGCCTTCTGCACGGCGATGGGCGGGCAGCAGGTGGCCGTCGTGGTGCCCACCACGCTTCTCGCCCGCCAGCATTTCCGCAACTTCACCAACCGCTTCCGCGGCCTTCCTCTCACCATCGTGCAGATGTCGCGGATGGCGACGCCCAAGGAGATGGCGCAGGCGAAGGCGGGGCTGGCCGACGGGTCGGTCGACATCGTGGTCGGTACCCACGCGATCTTGTCGAAATCGTTGGAATTCAAGCGCCTGGGCCTCGTCGTGGTGGACGAGGAGCAGCATTTCGGCGTCAAGCAGAAGGAGCGGCTGAAGTCGCTGCGCGCCGACGTCCACGTGCTCACCCTCACGGCCACGCCGATCCCGCGGACGCTGCAGATGGCGCTGTCGGGGGTGCGGGAGCTGTCGCTGATCGCGACCCCGCCGGTCGACCGCCTCGCCGTGCGGACCTTCGTGCTGCCCTTCGACCCGGTGGTGATCCGCGAGGCGCTGATGCGCGAGCACTACCGCGGCGGCCAGAGCTTCTACGTCTGCCCCCGGATCGAGGATCTCGTGAAGGTGGCGGAGCGGCTGCGCGAGCTGGTGCCGGAACTGAAGATCGTCACCGCCCACGGGCAGATGCCGTCTGCGGCCCTGGAGGAGGTGATGAGCGCCTTCGACCAGCGGCAGTACGACGTGCTGCTGTCCACCAACATCGTGGAGAGCGGGCTGGACATCCCCAACGCCAACACGCTGGTCATCCATCGGGCGGACCTCTTCGGCCTCGCCGGTCTCTACCAGCTTCGCGGTCGGATCGGCCGGTCGAAGGTAAGGGGCTATGCCTATCTCACCTATCAGCCGCGGGCGGTGCTGTCGCAGACCGCGCAGCAGCGCCTGCACGTGATCGAGACGCTGGACAGCCTCGGTGCCGGGTTCCAGTTGGCCAGCCACGACATGGACATTCGGGGTGCGGGCAACCTGCTGGGCGAGGAGCAGTCGGGCCACATCAAGGAGGTGGGCGTCGAGCTCTACCAGACGATGCTGGAGGAGGCCGTCGCGACCGCCCGTGGCGGCGACCTTTCGGGCGGCGAGGGCGGCGCCTGGACGCCGCAGATCAACCTCGGCACGCCGGTCTTGATTCCAGAGGCCTACGTCCAGGACCTCAACGTCCGTCTGAGCCTCTATCGCCGCCTCGCCGACCTCGTCGACCAGCAGGAGATCGAGGGGTTCGCGGCCGAACTGATCGACCGCTTCGGCCCGCTTCCGCCGGAGGTCGACAATCTGCTGGAGGTGATGACCCTGAAGCAGCTCTGCCGGCAGGCGCGGGTGGAGCGGGTCGACGCCGGGCCGAAGGGGGCCGTCGTCGGCTTCCGGGAGAACCGGTTCGACCGGCCCGAGAAGCTGCTGGAGATGGTCCAGCGCAAGGGCGGCACCATCAAGGTGCGCCCGGACCAGAAGCTCGTCCTCGTGGCGGCCTGGGACGAGCCGCGACAGAGGGTGAAGGGCGTGCTGCGCCTCGTCCGCGACCTCGCGCAGATGGCCGCCTGACGGTGCCGTCTGGCGGCGACCGCGAGGTCGAGCAGCGGGAGGAAGGCCGCCGGCTCCTGCGCGCCGGCGACGGCGTAGCGCCGGTCGAACACGAAGAACGGCACCGCCTGGATGCCCAGTTCCCGGGCGCGCATGTCGCTCGAATCGACATAGTCCACGCCCTGCGGCCCCGACAGGTGGATCGCCGCGGCGACCGGGTCGAGCCCGGCGCGATGCGCGAGGTCGGGCAGGGCCGTCGGGTCGCCGATGTCGATCGCTTCCGTGAAGTAGGCGGCGTGGAGCGTCTCCACCATCGCCGTGCCCCGCCCGAACCCGTCCGCCCACTGCACGAGGCGATGGGCGTCCATCGTGTTGGGCGCGCGGCGGATGCGGTCGTAGGCCATGGGCAGGCCATCGCGCCGCGCCGCCTCGGTCACGGTGGCGGCGATCTGGCGCGCCCGCTCCACCCCGCCGAACTTCGTCGCGAGATAGAGGTCGCGCTCGATCCCGCCGGGCGGCATCTCGGGGTTGAGGCGGAACGGCTTCCAGCGGACGTCGGTCGCCACGTCCGCCCGGTCGGCCATGGCACGGACGAGCCGTCGCCAGCCGATGTAGCACCACGGGCAGACGATGTCGGCGTAGATGTCGATCTGCATGCCCGTCCTCCACGGCGCCGGCCGTCCCGGCCTTGACAGGCGACGGGCCGGCGCATGACCCTGCCCGTCCCGACCGCCTGCCGACGGACGTCCGTGACGACACTCTATCTCGACGATTTCGCGCCCGGCCAGCGGTTCGACCTCGGCACGTTCACGTTGACCGCCGACGAGATCGTCGCCTTCGCGCGCGCCTACGACCCGCAGCCGTTCCATCTGAGCGAGGAGGGCGGGCGGGCCTCGCCCTACGGCGGGCTGATCGCGAGCGGCTGGCACACCTGCGCCGTCACCATGCGCCGCCTCGTCGACGGCCTCCTGTCCCGCACGCCCGGCATGGGATCGCCCGGCCTCGACGAACTTCGTTGGCTGGGACCGGTGCGGCCGGGTATCACCTATGCCGTGGATCTCGAGGTGACGCAGGTGCGCCCGTCGTCGTCCCGGCCGGACCGGGGGGCGATCACCGCCCGGATCGAGGTCAAGGCGCCCGATGGTGCCGTGGTGATGCGCTGGACGTCGGCGATCATCATCGGGCGG
>JBIJED010000433.1:0-3604 GCA_044343785.1 Azospirillales bacterium
CATCACCGACGGCGACCTGCGCCGGCACATGGGCGCCGACCTGCTCCAGCGCGGCGTCGACGAGGTGATGACGGCCGACCCGCGGACGATCCGCCCGGGCGCGCTGGCGGTCGAGGCGCTGGCGCTGATGAACGGGCACCGGCCGCACATCAGCGTCCTCTTCGTGCGCGACGACGACGACCGTCGCCCGCAGGGCCTGATCCGCGTCCACGACTGCCTCAGCGCGGGGATCGCCTGAGGCGCCCCGTGCGTCGCGGGGCGGGAACGACGGCATGGACGCACCCATCGACACGCGCCGGGGACACCATCGCGCCGACTGGATCGCCGCCGCGGCCGCCGGGCCGGTGCGGCGGGTCGGGCGGCTCTACAGCCGCTTCGTCCTCCTCGCCAAGCTCACGGCGGCCACGGCCGCCGTGGCCGTCGCCGTCGTCATCGCCAGCTGGCCGACCCTGCGCGAGGTGCCGCCGGTCCCGCGGATCGACCAGAGCTCGGTCACCCTCCAGAAGGCGACCAACACGGGCATCGACCGGAACGGGCGGCCCTATTCCATCGTCGCCGAGCGGGCGTGGCGCCCGGGCCGGGAGGGCCAGCTCGTCGACATGCTGGAGCCGGTGGCCGAGATGACCACCGCCAACGGGACCTGGATCACGATGCGTGCCGACCGCGGGCGGTTCAACGAGGCGACCGGCAAGCTCCTCCTGCTCGGCAACGTGCGCGTCAACCAGGACCGGGGGTTCGAGTTCAACTCCGACGAGGTCCATTATCTCGTGAACGAGGGCGAGGGCTGGGGCGACCGGCCGGTCGTCGCCCAGGGACCGTTCGGCGTGATCGCGGCGGACGGCTTCCGCCTGTTCGACGGCGGCAGGACGGTCGTCTTCACCGGCCCGGCCCGGGCCCGGATCGCGTCCGGCGGCACCGTGGGGATGGGAGTGCGATGATGCGTCGGGGCGCCCTTCTTCTCTTCGCCGCGCTGGCGCTGGCGGGTCCGTCCGGCGCCGGGGCACAGCAGCCGCCCGCGGCGGGCGGGCGGCTCCCGGTCGAGGTCGAGGCCGACCAGTCGATCGAACTGCACGAGCAGCAGCGCGCCTACGTCGCCCGCGGCAAGGCACAGGCGACGCGCGGCACCTCGCGCATCGCCGCCGACGTTCTGGTCGCCTACTACCGCGACCTGCCGACCGGCGGCACCGAGGTCTATCGCATGCTGGCCGAGGGCAACGTCTCCGTCGTCACCCCGACGCAGCAGGTCTTCGGCGAGCGCGCGGTCTACGACGTCGACCTGCAGGTCGCGGTCATGTCCGGCGGGAACCTGAAGCTGATCACCAGGACCGACGTCGTGACCGCCCGAGACAGCCTGGAATACTGGGAGCGGGAGCGGCTGGCCGTCGCCCGGGGCGACGCGCTGTCGGTGCGGGGCGCGAACCGGGTTTCGGGCGATTCGCTGGTGGCGCTCTTGCGCGACGCGGCCGGCGGCGGTACCGAGGTCGAGCGGATCGACGCCGAGGGCAACGTCGTCATCGTCACCCAGACCGACGTGGTCTACGGGCGCGAGGCGGTCTACGACGTGAACCGCAACGTCGCGACCGTGCTGGGCGACGTGCGGGCCACGCGCGGCGGCAACCAGGTGAACGGAGAGGCGGCGGAAGTGGATTTCGCGACGGGCATCAGCCGCATGCTGCGCACGGCACAGGGCCTGCCGCAGGCGTCCGCGGCGCCGCAGCGCGTGCGCGGCCTGTTCGTTCCCGGCCAGCAGCCGGGGCAGGGGGCGGCGCCCGCGCCGGCGCAGCCGCCGCGGCCCGCCCCGCCGGCGCCGGTCGCCCCGGCGCGGCCGCGGAACTGAGGGCCGTCGGTGGTCGTCCGTCCCAGCGCCCCGGCCCCGCTCCGGGTGGCCGGCGCCCCCGAACCGCCCCGCCCGGCGGCGGTGCCGGCGAACGCGGGCCTGTCTGCGCGCCGCATCGGCAAACAGTACAAGCGCCGCCCGGTGCTGCGCGACGTCTCGGTCTCGGTCCAGAGGGGCGAGGCCGTCGGGCTGCTCGGCCCCAACGGCGCCGGCAAGACCACCTGCTTCTACGCGATGATCGGGCTGATCCAGCCCGACACCGGGACCATCGTCCTCGATGGGCAGGATATCACCGGTCTGCCGATGTACCGGCGGGCCCGGCTCGGCATCGGATACCTACCGCAGGAGCCGTCGATCTTCCGCGGCATGTCGGTGGAGCAGAACATCCGGGCGGTCCTGGAGGTCGCCGAGGGCGACCGGGACCGGCGCGAGCAGATGCTCGACGACCTGCTCGCGGAGTTCTCGATCACCCATCTGCGCCGGGCGCCCGCGCTGGCGCTCTCGGGCGGCGAGCGGCGGCGGGTCGAGATCGCGCGGGCCCTGGCGCTGCGACCGCACTTCATGCTGCTGGACGAGCCCTTCGCCGGGATCGACCCGATCGCCATCGGCGACATCCGGGAACTCGTCTCCCACCTGCGCGACCGCGGCATCGGCGTGCTGATCACCGACCACAACGTGCGCGAAACGCTCGACATCGTCGATCGGGCATACATTTTGCATGAGGGTATGGTACTGATGGAGGGAGCACCGTCGGAGATCGTCGCCCACCAGGAGGTGCGGCGGGTCTACCTCGGCGACCGATTCAGCCTCTAGGACCCTCGTAACCGTCGATGGCCATCTCTCAACGCCTGGATCTGCGCCAGACACAGGCGCTGGTGATGACCCCGCAGCTGCAGCAGGCGATCAAGCTGCTTCAGCTGTCGAACATGGAGCTGCAGGACTTCGTCCAGGGGGAGATCGAGCAGAACCCCCTCCTCGAGGGCGCGGACGGCGACGGGCCCGAAGGCCGCGACGGCGACGATTCCCGGGGCGGCGATGCCGAGGGACCCATGGCGGAGCCGCCGGTCGACCTGCCGCCGATGCGCGACGCGGTCGACTTCGCGGCCTCCGACCACATGGCGCCCGCGGCCGACGCGCCGCTCGACGCGGACTACGGCAACGTCTGGACCAACACGGACGCCGGCGAGTCCGGCGTCGAGGGCTCCGACGGGCTGACGAACTGGCAGACCCGTGGCGGCGGCGCCGGGTTCGACGGCGACGAGATGGGCCTCGAGCAGACGCTCACCCGCGGACCGAGCCTGCGCGACCACCTGCTCGAACAGACCGCCGTCGACATCAAGGATCCGGGCGACCGGCTGATCGCGCGGGCCCTGACGGAGATGCTGGACGACGCCGGCTATCTGGTCGGCGACCTCGGGGGCGTCGCGGAACAGTTCGGCTGCCCGGTCGCGCGCGTCGAAGGGGTGCTGGCCCGGCTGCAGCGGTTCGATCCGCCGGGGATCTTCGCGCGGTCGTTACGGGAGTGCCTCGCGATCCAGCTGCGCGAGAAGGACCGCCTCGACCCGGCCATGCAGGCGCTGCTCGACAACCTCGACATCCTGGCCCGGCGTGACATGGCGGGCCTGATCCGGGTCTGCGGGGTCGACGTCGAGGACATCCAGGGCATGATCGCCGAGATCCGTGCCCTCGATCCCAAGCCCGCGCTGGCCTTCGAGCCGGTGGTCGCGGAAACGGTGACGCCCGACATCCTGATGCGGGCCCAGCCGG
>JBIJED010000008.1:0-16403 GCA_044343785.1 Azospirillales bacterium
TGAACGCCGAGACGCTGCCGCGCGTGCTGGTCAACCAGCGCTACCACACGCGCCTCGCCGGAAGCGCCCGGTCGAAGAAGGACAAGGAATACGTGGCCGAGCGGCTCCAGTCGGCCAATTGGCTCGTGAAGTCCCTGCACCAGCGGGCGACCACGATCCTCAAGGTCGCGACCGAGATCGTCCGCCAGCAGGACGCCTTCTTCCGGCACGGGATCGAGTACCTCCGGCCGCTGATCCTGCGCGACATCGCCGACGCGATCGGCATGCACGAGTCGACCGTCAGCCGGGTGACGGCCAACAAGTACATGTCCACGCCCCGGGGCCTGTTCGAGCTGAAGTACTTCTTCACCTCGTCCATCGCCGGGGCGGACGGGCAGTCCGCCTTCTCGGCCGAGGCCGTGCGGTTCAAGATCAAGGGGCTGATCGACGCCGAGAGCGCCGACGGGGTCCTGTCGGACGACCGGATCGTCGAGATCCTTCGCGAGGGGGGGATCGACATTGCACGCCGCACCGTCGCCAAGTATCGTGAAGGCATGAAGATACCGTCTTCTGTGCAGCGTCGGCGCGAGAAGGCGTCCCAGTTCTGAAGGAGGGGCGCGGCGGCGGCGAAATCCCCGTCGGGGTTCCTCACCCGTCACGTCACGAGGGGACCATGCACGTCGCGGTGATCGGCAAGAACATGGACGTCGGCGAGGCTTTCCGGAGCCACATCGCCGACACTCTCGAAGCTGCGGTGGGCAAGTACTTCGACCGGGCGCTCGAGGCGACGGTCACCGTCACCCGCGACGCCCACCTCTATCGTGCGACGCTGTCGGCCCACACGGGCCGCAATCTCCTCTTCCAGTCCCACGGCGAGGCCCCGGAACCCTATCCGGCCTTCGACCGGGCGCTCGACCGTCTGGCCAAGCGCCTGCGCCGGCACAAGCGCAAGCTGAAGGACCATCATCGCGCCGTCGCCGCCATCGAGGCGCCGGCCGCGACGGCACGACAGTACGTTCTGGACGCGGATGCCGAGGATCCCCACATGGAGGGGGTTGAGGGGACCGGGCAGCCGGTCGTCGTCGCCGAGATGGACACGGTGATCGAGACGTTGACCGTCAGCGAAGCGGTCATGCGCCTCGATCTCGCGGACCATCCCGCGCTGATGTTCCGGAACCGGGCGGACGGAGCGGTCAACATGGTGTATCGGCGACCGGACGGACACATCGGCTGGGTCGATCCCGGCCCCGGGCCCGCGCGCGGCTGACCGCCCCCATTCACAAGGTCGTCATGATCGATCTGCTCACCCCGAAGAGCATCATCCCGAACCTGCGCGCGAACTCGAAGAAGCAGGCGCTTCAGGAACTCGCGCGCCGGGCGGCCGAGCTGACGGGCCAGCACGAGCGCGCCGTCTTCGACGTCCTTCTCGAGCGGGAGCGCCTCGGGACCACGGGCGTCGGGCACGGGATCGCGATCCCGCACGGCAAGCTCCCCAGCCTCGACAAGGTCCATGGTCTCTTCGCCCGGCTGGAACGGCCGATCGACTTCGACGCGATCGACGAGCAGCCGGTCGACCTGATCTTCGTCCTGCTGGCGCCGGAGCAGGCGGGCGCCGACCATCTGAAGGCGCTCGCGCGCGTGTCCCGTCTGCTGCGCGATGCCCAGACCTGCGAGAAGCTGCGCGGGGCCGACAACGCGGACGCGATCTTCGCGCTGCTGACCCACACCGAAAGCATCCGGGCGGCCTGACGGGCCGCCGATCCGACGGGCCGCCGGTTCAGCTGATGGCGTCGACCTGGTCGGGCGTGAGCCCGCCCGGGACGATGGTCAGCGGCACGCGCAGGCGGCTCGCCCCGCCCTTTCCCGCGAGATAGGTGACCAGCGGCCCCGGTCCCTCCGGTCCGGTTCCGGCGCCGAGCACGAGGACCGAGATGGTCGGATCCTCCTCGATCAGGCGTAGCACCTCCTCCCGCCGGTTCCCCTCGCGCAGGTAGAAGACCGGCATGGTGCCGGAGACGCGGTGGACCTCCTTGGCGAGGCGGTGGAGGGCCTGTTCGGCCTCGGTCCGCTGCTCCTCCCGCATCAGCGCCTCGACGGCGCCCCAGCTCTGGATCTCGTCCGGTTCCATCACGTGGAGGAGCGCCACGTGCCCGCCGGTCGACCGCGCGCGCCGGCAGGCGTAGCGCACGGCGATCCCCATCTCCGCCGTCTCGTCGACGACGCACAGGAAGATGCGGCTGCGCGACTGTTCGGCGTCGGTCGTGGATCCGGTCATCGGGGACGCGCCCTCGTTTCGGCGATGGTCGGCCTCAGGCGCGGCGGAACATCGCCGCGGCGGTCCAGCCGGCGAACACCGCCGCCAGGACCGCGAGGAGCCCATAATAGAACGACTCCCGCTGCGAGAAGTCGAAGATTTCCGCGCTGAAGCCGGTCTTGCTGACCACCAGCGGCGTCGTCTGCGCGTTCACGATCTGCCCGTCCCGCACGAGGAAGACCGAAACCGTGTAGAGGCCGGTCGCCACGTTCGACGGAAAGTGGACGTTGGTGCGGAAGAGCTTCTCGCCGAGGAAGACGACCTGCCCGACCTCGCGTCCGTAGAGCCCGTCCTCCTGCTTCTCGCGGATGAGAGCGGGGCGGAACTCCGCCAGACGCGCGGGATCGATCGCGCGCGCGGTGGTCAGCCGAACGTGTTCGTAGCCGATCTCGAGGCGGGCGCGTTCCGCCGCCGGCAGCATCTGGTCGAGCGGCCGGTTCGCGGCGACGACGAAGAAGCTCGGCACGTTCTCGAACGTGACGCCGTCGACGTTCATCCAGATGCCCGCGACGCGGCCGCGGCGGCGCACGGTGGCCTCCTGCTCCGGCCCGCGCACGACGACGACCACGTCGCCGGCCCCGTCCGTGGCGCCGAAGAGCACGACGTCCGTTCCCACGAAGCCGGTGGTGATGGCGATCAGGTGGCTCGACAGGTCGGCCACGAGGCCCTGCGCGCGGGCCGGGCCGGCGAGGGCGAGGAGCGCCGCCACGATCCCGAGCGCCGCGAGGGCGGTCGTCCTCATCGGGCGTCCACCGACAGGGAATAGAGGTCCGCGGGCGTCGCGACGAGGTCGTAGGCGAGCTTGATCGCGACCGACAGGACCATGACGGCGAGCAGCGCCCGCGCCTGGTCGCCCTGGAGGCGCGATCCCGCGCTGGTCCCGAACTGCGCGCCCACGACGCCGCCGATCAGCAGCAGCAGGGCCAGCATCACGTCGACCGTCTGGTTCAGCCACGCCTGCAGCACCGTGGCGACGGCGGTGGTGAAGATGATCTGGAAGAGCGACGTGCCGGCCACCAGCGCCGTCGGCATGCCCAGCAGGTAGATCATCGCCGGCACCAGGATGAACCCGCCGCCGATGCCCATGATCGACACCAGCACCCCGCCGAGGAAGCCGATGCCCGCGGGCAGGAAGGCGCTGATGTAGAGGCGGGACCGCTGGAATCGCATCTTCAGCGGCAGGCCGTGCAGCCAGGTGTGCTGGTGGAGCTTGCGCCGCACGGGCCCGCGGCGACGGCGCAGGAGCGCGTTGGCGCTCTCCACCAGCATCAGCCCGCCGACCCCGCCCAGGAAGAGGACGTAGGTGATGGAGATGACGAGGTCGATCTGGCCCAGCGCCGACAGCAGGCGGAAGAGAAGGACGCCGAGGAAGGTGCCGACCGTGCTGCCGGCGAGCATCACGAGGCCCATCTTCACGTCGACGTTCCGACGGCGCCAGTGGGCCAGGACGCCGGACACGCTGGCCGCGACCAGCTGGTTCGCCTGGGTCCCGACGGAGACCGCGGGCGGTACGCCGACGAAGATCAGAAGCGGCGTGAGGAGGAAGCCTCCGCCCACGCCGAACAGGCCGGAGAGGAAGCCCACGCCCGCCCCCATGGCCAACACCAGGAAGGCGTTGACCGACATTTCCGCGATGGGAAGGTAGACCTGCATGGGGACGGCCGGAGGGGTCCCCGCCGGGACCCGAAAGAAGGTCGTCCACTCATACGCCCGGCCGGCGTTACGGAAAAGATCACCGGCCGGGATCGCCGGAAAGTCACGGCGGGCGTTGCGCGATAGACACGGTTTCGCCCGGACCGTGTCCGCGTCGCCTCAGAACCGAAGCAGACCGACGATGTCCTTCACCTCGGCGAGGTGGCGGGACGCGATCGCGTCGGCCCGTTCGGCACCGCGCTTCAGGATGCGGTCGATCTCCGCCTTGTCGCCGGTCAGTTCCCGCATCCGCGCGGTGATGGGGGCGAGGCGGTCGACGGCGAGGTCGACCAGCTCCTTCTTGAAGCCGGAGAAGTTCTGGCCGCCGAAGCGGGCCAGCACGTCCGCCCGGCTCGTGTCGGCCAGGGCTGCGAAGATGGTGACGAGGTTGTCCGCCTCCGGGCGCGCCGCCAGACCCTCGACCGCGGTCGGCAGCGGTTCGGGATCGGTCTTCGCCTTGCGGATCTTCTGGGCGATCGTATCGGCGTCGTCGGTCATGTTGATGCGGCTGTAGTCCGACGTGTCGGACTTCGACATCTTCTTGGTGCCGTCGCGCAGGCTCATCACCCGCGTCGCCTCGCCCAGGATCTGGGGCTCGGGCAGGGGGAAATAGTCGATCCCATAGGCGCGGTTGAAGGCGCCGGCGACGTCGCGGGCCAGCTCCAGGTGCTGCTTCTGGTCCTCGCCCACCGGGACGTGCGTCGCCTTGTGGATCAGGATGTCGGCGGCCATCAGCACGGGATAGGCGAAGAGGCCGAGCACGGCGTCGTTCGCCTGCTTGCCCTGGCTCTTCTCCTTGAACTGGGTCATCCGGTTCAGCCAGCCGAGCGGGGCGTGGCACGACAGGATCCAGGACAGCTCGGCGTGGGCGGAGACGGCCGACTGGTTGAAGATGATGTTCCGCTCCGGGTCGAGGCCGGCGGCGATGTAGGCCGCCGCGACCTCGCGGATGTTGTTGCGCAGCACGTCGGGCTCCTGCGGGAGCGTCAGCGCGTGCAGGTCGACCACGCAGTAGATGCACTCGTAGTCGTTCTGGAGCGCCACCCAGTTCCGCAGCGCTCCCAGATAGTTGCCGAGGTGGAGCTGGCGCGTCGGCTGCATGCCGGAGAAGATGCGGTTCACGGGGGCCGGCCTCTGTCTGGGGCTCTTCGGGAGGCCCTATAGTCCAGAGCGCGCCCGGCGGGTCAAGGCCGGGCGGTTGCGGGCGCGGACGCGGCCGTGCCACCGGGAGGCATGTCGGTGCCCCCCTTCGACACGCCCAAGTTGCCCGATCGCTCCGCGAGCGCGGCGGCATGTCGCCCGAACAGGCCGAGGGGATCGCTTCGGCGCTTGCGGATGCCTTCGCCGACGAGATCGCGACGAAGCACGACATCGGCTCGGTCCATCAGGAGGTCCGCCTCGTCCGGCAGGAGTTGAAGGACCTCGAATCCCGCCTGACCGCCCGGATGGACATCCTGTTGCGCGACCAGACGATCAAGCTCGGCGGGATGCTGGTGGTCGCCGTCGGCGCGGTCGCGACGCTCACGAAGCTCCCCTAGCCCCGACGTCGGCGCAGGAACGCCCGGATCTCGCCGAGCGGCGCGCCCCCGGTGACGTGCGCCAGCGCGAAGTACGCGAGCCCGCCGCCGCCCACCAGCGCCGCCAGCGCGACGAACCGCACCGCGTCGTGGCCGCCCAGCGCCGGGGCCAGCAGGATCTCGCCGCCCAGCAGCAGCACGCCCATCGCGACCGCGGCCACACCGAGGCGCGGCGCCCGCCGGCGCAGCCGGTCGTCGACCGTCAGCTGTCCCCGCCGGTTCAGGCCCACGGCCAGCAGCGCCACGTTCAGATAGGCGGTCACGCAGGTGGCGAGCGCGATCCCGACGTGGGCGAGGGGGCCGATGAGCGCCCATCCGAGGACGCCGTTCACGACGGCGACGAGGGCCGCCACCTTCACCGGCCCCAGCGTGTCCTGCCGCGCGAACCAGGCCGTCGAGAGGACCTTGACCAGCACGTAGGCGGGAATGCCGGCCGCGTAGGCCGTCAGCGTCGCGGCGACGGCCACCGTGTCGTCGGGCCCGAACGCCCCGCGCTCGAACAGGACGGCCACGATCGGCTGCGCCGCCACCATCAGCGCGACGCCGGCCGGCAGGCCGAACAGCAACGCGAACTCCAGCCCGCGGGAGAGGTAGTGCCGCACCGTCGCGTGGTCCTGCGCCTCGACCGCGCGGGACAGGACGGGGAGGAGGGCGGTGCCGACCGCGATGCCGATGACGCCGAGGGGAAGCTGGTTCAGCCGGTCGGCGTAGTAGAGGTAGGTGACGGCCCCCGCCGGCAGCAGCGAGGCGAGGACGAGGTCGACCAGCACGTTGACCTGCATGATCCCGCCGCCGAGCGCCGCCGGACCCATCAGGACGAACAGGCGGCGGACCCGCGGATCGGCGACGCTCGGCCGGCGCAGCCGGAGCGAGAAGCCCCGCTTCGCCGCCGCACGCGCCAGCCAGACGAGCTGCACCACGCCCGAGACCACCACGCTGACCGCCAGGATCCGCGCCACGTCCCCGCCGATCCACCAGGCGAGCCCCATGCCGGCGATCTGTACGAGGTTGAACGCGATCGGCGCCGCGGCGAAGGGGCCGAAGCTGTTCAGCGAGTTGAGGACGCCGCCGTAGAGCGTGACGAGCGAGATCAGGAGGAGATAGGGAAAGGTGATCAGGGTCAGCGCGACGGCCAGCCCGTAGCGTTCTGGATCGTCCGCGAAGCCGGGGGCGAGGACGAAGATCACCCAGGGCATCGCCACCATCATCACGGCCGTCAGGACCGTGAGGGCGAGCAGCAGCACCGCGAGGCACTTCTCGGCGAAGGCGTGCGCGGCGTCGCGGCCGTTCGCCTGCATCTCCGCGTTGAACAGCGGCACGAAGGCGACGCTGAACGCGCCCTCGCCGAACAGGCGCCGGAACAGGTTGGGGAGCTTCAGCGCCACGAAGAACGCGTCCGACACCGGTCCGGCCCCGAGCAGCGCCGCGTTCAGGATGTCGCGCGCGAACCCCGCCACCCGGCTGACGAGCGTCAGGCCGCCGACGGTGGCGATGGCGCGGGCGAAGCTGAAGGCCATCGGGCGCCGCGCCGGCCGCTCAGCCCTCGGCGGCGCCGGCCTCCAGCGCCTCCATGTCCTCGTCCGAGGTGGCCGATCTCGTGGATCAGCACGTGGCGGACGAGGTGGGCCAGGTCCTCCCCCGTCTCGCACCAGTAGTCGAGCAGCGGGCGGCGGTAGAGGAAGATCATGTCCATCGTCGCGGGCACGTCCTGCACGCTCTTGTGCGTGAGGTCGACGCCCCGGTAGAGGCCCAGGAGGTCGAACGGACTCTCCAGCTCCATCTCCGCGACCGTCTCCTCGTCGGGAAACTCCTCGACGCGCATCACGACGTTGCCGACGTGACGCAGGAGCGGCACGGGGATGGTGGCGAGCGCACCCTCCGCCATCGCCTCGATCTCGCCGATGGTGGGGGCCGTGCCGAAGGAGCGGTTGGTGTCGGTCATGGTGTGAGATTACCGTCTGATCGTGGCCGGCGGAAGGCGGCGCCGCGCGCGAGAAGGGAGGAGGGGACGATGGTGCATCGACTGTTGGGCGCCCACAGGCAGGCGGCGCTGGCGGAACTGCACGGCTGGGCCGAGGTGATGGACCGGGACGCGATCCGCCGGACCTATCACTTCCGCGACTTCGTCGAGGCCTGGGGCTTCATGGCCCGCGTCGCGCTCATGGCGGAGCGCATGGACCACCATCCCGAATGGTTCAACGTCTACGACCGGGTCGAGGTGACGCTGACGACCCACGACGCCGGCGGCTTGAGCGAGAAGGACGTGGCGCTGGCCCGCTTCATGGATTCGATCGCCGGCCAGCGGGACCGCGAAGGCTAGGACGCCGGGATCAGGAGACGGCGAATTCCAGCACCGTGCCGTTCGCCGCCTCCGGCGGAACGACGAGCCGCGCCCCCGGCACCGGCACGGTCGGGATCTCGGCCACCCGGAGGACGTGCGCCGTCGCGGGCAGGTCGTCGACGAGGACAGTCATCACCGTGGGCGCGGGCGTCGCCGCTGGCACCGTCAGCCCGGGATAGCGCCGGGCGAAGCGCACCGTGGAGAGGAAGCGGACCGTGTGGGGACCGGCCCGGACGTCGAGCCGTCCCTGGCCGGCGTGCAGCGCGTCGGCGCCGAGGACGCGGCCGTAGGCGTCGGCGAGGGCGGCCGGATCGTCGACCACGACCGTCATCCCCTCCAGCGCGCGGGCACCGTTGCGGTGGGCGAGCCAGGCCGGCCGGCGGAGAAGCTCCGGCGTCAGGTGCCGGCAGACGAAGGCGGAGAGGGCCGGGAAGACGTTCCCGTCGACGGGATGCGCCAGACGGAACCGGGGCTCGACCGTGCCCTCCGGCAGCTCCAGCAGGCGCGAGAGCGCCTTCGGCTCCTGCACCCGTTCGCCGAATGCGGCCCGCGCCCCGTCCGGGTCGCCCGACCATGCGAGGCCGAGGAGGCCCTCCCCCCGGGTCGCCAGCACCCGGTCGAGGCCGTTCACGAACTGCGCCGGATCGAGGATGCCGAGCAGTTCGACGTAATCGTCCGGGAACATGATGCAGTAGTTCGCCGTCCCCCAGCCGATGTGCCGCCCGCGGGGCGTGCAGGTGAACCCGAGCCGGGTCCACGCGGCCCGTGCCGCCTCGAGGTCGGCGACGCCGACGAGCGTGTGGTCGATGCCGGTGATCGCGGCCATGCCGTCCCGTCCGTCGCGAGGAAGGTCAGAAGGAGGAACCGGGCTCCGAAAGGAACGCCGCCTCCGCCGCCGTCGTCTCCCGGCCGAGGATGGCGTTGCGGTGGGGAAACCGGCCGAACCGTTCGACGACCGCGAGGTGCCGGCGCGCGAAGTCGACGGACATCGGGTCCGTCACCCGCTCCTCGAACAGCCGGACGCAGGCCCGCTGGTCGTCGACGTCCTCGCTGTGCTCGAGCGGCAGGTAGAGGAAGGTGCGCCGTTCGTCGCCGACCAGCTGCCAGTCGAGGCCGGCGCCGATGGCGGCCCAGGCGATCTCCCGGCCCTTCGCGTCGGTGGCGAACGCCCTCGGATGGCCGCGGAAGACGTTGCGCGGCACCTGGTCGAGCAGCAGCACCAGCGCCAGCGCGCCGTCCGCCGCCTCGGCCCAGACGTCCAGCTCCCCCGTGGCGGCCCGTTCGTGCAGCGGCAGGAGCCCCTCGCGAACGGCCGCGTCGAACGCGTCCGACCGCGCGAACCAGTTCGGCTTCGCGGCGTCGGAGAACCAGAAGGCGAGGACGTCGTGGGCGGTCGCGCCGGGCATGTGCGGGAGATGGGAACCGCGCGTGCGGCGGTCCAGTCCCCGATGTCCATTTCAATCGTGTGGTTTTTTCGCGACTCCGGGTCCCGGACCGAGGGACCATCGTCACGCAACGATGAACGCCTGGGGTCCGCTCGGCCCGGGCGGCCACAGCATCGACCGCTCCTCCCCCGGCCGAGGCCGCTGCCCGCCTGTGAGACCGTGCCGCCGGAACCCATCCTCGAGGTCGCGGTGCATGGGCCGTCGGACTGCACGCCCTGGGTCCAGCGGCTCCTGACCGGCCCGCGATGGCGGCGGCGCGGTGACCGGAGCACGGGAGGCGGCCCCGTGCCGACGGCACGGATCGCCTCCCGGCGTGTTGATGGGGTCCCCTCATCCGAGACGGAGAGACCCCATGGGCTTCGAGAACGCGACCCGGAAGTCGGTCGAGACCATGTCCGTGCAGACCGGCATCCCGGACGAGCAGCGCAAGCGGCTGGCCGACGGCTTGGCCAAGATCCTGGCCGACACCTACACGCTGCTGGGCAAGACCCACGGCTTCCACTGGAACGTGACGGGGCCCACCTTCCATTCCCTGCACGAGATGTTCCAGGAGCAGTACGAGGACCTCACCGGGGCGGTGGACGAGATCGCCGAGCGCATCCGCGCGCTGGGCTATACCGCCCCGGGCAGCCTGTCGCAGTTCCTGAAGCTGACGACGATCGAGGACGAGCAGGGCGTGCCCGAAGCGACCGCGATGCTGCAGCAGCTCGCCCGTGACAACGAGATCGTGAACCGGTCCTGCCGCGAACTCGTCGAGCTCTGCGACGACGCCGACGACACGGTGACCGAGGACCTGATGAACGGACGGATGCGCTATCACGAGAAGGCGGCATGGATGCTGCGCGCCTCGC
The DNA here is from genome assembly GCA_044343785.1 of Azospirillales bacterium. Lineage (GTDB taxonomy): Bacteria > Pseudomonadota > Alphaproteobacteria > Azospirillales > Azospirillaceae > CANGXM01. Next base: position 10,200 of record JBIJED010000008.1, read on the forward strand.
TCGGCTGACGAGCACCTCACCGGCTGTTGACTTGCGTCGCGCCGGCCGCACGTCCTTGATGCGAGGGTCATCGGGACGGGAGCCAGGACGATGCTGATCCGCAGGCCGCGGGGCTGGGAAATGCCGGAGCGCGAGGCGACGCCGGAGGCGGTGCACGCCGACCGGCGGCGACTCGTGAAGGCGATCGCCGCGGGGTCGATGCTGGGTGCGGGCGGGTTCGCCGCGCGTCCGGCGTCGGCCTTCCTCGGCTTCGGCGGGGACCGGCAGGTCGCCGCCGCCAACGATCCGACGGCCGGCCTCTATCCGGTCAAGCGGAACGAGCGCTACGCGCTCGACCGTCCGCTGACCGACGAGGTGCAGGCCACCACCTACAACAACTTCTACGAATTCGGCTCGCACAAGCAGATCTCCCGCGCGGCCCAGCGGCTGCCGCTGCGGCCCTGGACGGTGCGGATCGACGGCATGGTGGAGGAGCCGCGCACCGTCGATTTCGACGCGCTGATCCGCGCGATGCCGCTGGAGGAGCGGGTCTACCGCATGCGCTGCGTCGAGGCCTGGGCGATGGCGGTACCGTGGTCGGGCTTCCAGCTCTCGCATCTCGTCGCGTACGCGAGGCCGCTGTCGGGAGCGAAGTACGTCGTCTTCACGACCTTCGGGTCGAACGAGGTCTCGCCCGGCATCGCGACGGGCCTTCGCCAGTCCTGGTATCCCTGGCCCTACGTGGACGGGTGCAGCATCGCCGAGGCGAACAACGAGCTGTCGTTCATCGCCACCGGCCTCTACGGCAAGCCGATCCCGCCGCAGAACGGCGCGCCGCTGCGCCTCGTCCTGCCCTGGAAGTACGGGTTCAAGGGCGTGAAGTCGATCGTGCGCGTCCACTTCACCGACCGCCGCCCGATCAGCTTCTGGGAGGGGGTGCAGGGCAGCGAGTACGGCTTCTGGGCGAACGTGAACCCGGCGGTGCCCCATCCACGCTGGAGCCAGGCGAGCGAACGGATGCTCGGGTCGGGGGAGATGCGCCCGACCCAGCTCTACAACGGCTACGGCGAATTCGTGGCCGGGCTCTACGAGGACCTGAAGGGCGAGAAGCTCTACATGTGACCGGCGCGCCGCCCGCGGGTGGGTGGCGTCAGTCCTCGTCGCGCCGGAACACCCAGACGTGGGCCGGCGGGACGTTGCGCATCGCGTGCCCGGCGAGGTCCGCCGCGAGGCCCCAGCGCTTGAGCCGCTTCGCCGACACCGGCGGGCCGAACCCATAGGTGAACTGCACGAACAGCCCGTCCGCCTCCATGAGGTGGAAGGCCTCGCGCAGGATCACCTCCTGCAGGTCGTCCGGGAAGGTGAGGATCGGCAGGCCCGACACGACCGCCGTCACCGGCCGGGAGGCGAAACCGGCCGCGCGGACGAGCCGCGTCAGTTCGGCGGCGTCGCCCAGCACCACGTTCGCCGCCGGGAACCGTTCGCGCAGGATCTTGTAAAAGCCGAAGTCCCGCTCGATCACCACGAGCCGTTCCGGCGCGATCCCCCGCTCGATCAGCCCCTGGGTCAGGGCGCCCGTGCCGCCGCCCAGCTCCACCACGAGACCGTCCCCCTCGACCGGCACGCACGCCGCCATCGTCGCCGCGAGATCGGGGCTCGACGGCATGACCGCCGCGATCTTGAGGGGCGAGCGGAGCCATTTGGCGAGGAACAGCAGGCTGTCCTGGAAGCGACGCCCCTGGACGGTGCGCGATCGACGCTCCGCAAGGCCGCCACGAAGGGATGTCCGCATGCACGCGTCCTCGCACGGGGTGTATGACGCCGCCCCGGGCCGGGACGGAGGGGGCACGCGTCCGAAACAGGTGCGTTGCCCACGAGTTTCGGAACATGTGCTCTTCCGTCGCGATTTGGAAGCCTTTCGGCGTACGGGACGTTCATCGTCCCGACCGAAGGGTTCCCGACCGGCCCCCGACGGACCAGATGTGGAGACGGTTCTCCCGGAGCATGGACGAGGTGATGCGTGATCGCCTGGATGTTGCCCCCCGGCTCGCCGCTGCGTCGGCGCGCGCTCGTCTTCGGCGGCTGGTCGATCCTGGCCCTCGGCGTCGTGATCTCGCCGGTGCCGGGGCCGGGCGGCGTCCCGCTCATCCTGCTGGGCGGCGCGATCCTGCTGCGCAACTCGCCCTCGACCCGCCGGTCCTTCGTGCGGTTGAAGCGACGGCGCCCGCAATGGTTCGGATGGCTGGAGCGCCTGCGCCGGCGGCGGCGGACATAGGCGCTCTGGACAAGGGTCGGGCGGTTCCGCTATCGACCGACGGCGCGAGGCGGGCGGGGGTCGGACCGTGAAGCAAGCCAATTCGGTCCTGTCGGGCTACGGAACCACGGTGTTCGAGGTGATGTCGCGCCTCGCGGTCCAGCACGAGGCGATCAATCTCGGCCAGGGCTTCCCCGATGATCGCGGGCCCGACCACGTGCTGCGCGCCGCCGCGGCCGCGGTCACCGACGGCTGGAACCAGTATCCGCCGATGATGGGCACGGCCGACCTGCGCCGGGCCGTCGCGGATCACGGGCGGCGCTTCTACGGGCTGGAGGTCGACTGGCAGCGCGAGGTGATGGTCACCTCGGGTGCCACCGAGGCGCTGGCCGCCTGCCTGTTCGGCCTGATCGAACCGGGGGACGAGGTCGTCCTGTTCGAGCCGCTCTACGACAGCTACGTCCCCATCATCCGCCGTGCCGGCGGCATACCCCGCTTCGTCTCCCTGAGCCCGCCGGACTGGCGGTTCACGGAGGCCGACCTCGCCGCCGCCTTCTCGCCGCGGACCAAACTCGTCCTCCTGAACGATCCGCTCAACCCGGCCGCCAAGGTGTTCGACCGGGAGGAACTGGAACTGGTCGCCCGCTTCGTACGGGAGTTCGACGCGTACGCGGTGTGCGACGAGGTGTACGAGCACATCGTCTTCGACGGGCGCCCGCACCTGTCGCTGATGTCGCTGCCGGGCATGCGCGAGCGATGCCTGAAGATCGGCTCGGCCGGCAAGACGTTCTCGCTCACCGGATGGAAGGTCGGGTACGTCACCGCCGCGCCGGAGCTGCTCCAGCCGGTCGCGAAGGCGCACCAGTTCCTCGTCTTCACCACGCCGCCGAACCTGCAGGCGGCGGTGGCGTACGGCCTCTCGCAGGACGACGCGTACTTCACCGGCCTCGCCGCCGACATGCGCCGCCGCCGCGACCGGCTGTCCGCCGGCCTCGCGTCGGTCGGCTTCGACGTGCTCCCGGCCCAGGGCACCTACTTCGTCGTCTGCGACATCCGCCCCCTCGGGCTCGACCTTCCCGACGACGCGTTCTGCGAGCGGATCGTCGCCGAGGCCGGGGTCGCGGCGATCCCCGTCGGCGCCTTCTACGTCGAACGCCCGGTCCGGCACTGCGTGCGCTTCTGCTTCGCCAAGCAGGACGCGGTGCTGGACGGGGCGGTCGAACGGCTCGCGACCTATTTCGGAAAGGGCGGCTGAAGCTCCTCCATGCGTCCCGGCCTCCGCTGCTGCCTTCGCCTGCTCCTCGTCGCGGCCCTCGCGGCACCGCTCGGCCCCGTCGCACGGGCGCAGGAGGCCCCGCTCGAGGTCACCGGACGGGAGGTGGTGGTCGAGCGCGACCGCCCGCAGATCTGCTTCACCTTCAACCAGCGGCTCGAACGGCCGGCCCTCGTCGGCTATGGCGGCTTCGTCGCGGTCGAGCCGCCCATGCCCGTCGACGTCGTCGTGCGCGACCGGTCGCTGTGCGTCGAGGGGCCCGCCCACGGCAGCCGGGTGCAGGTCACGCTGCGCGCGGGCCTGCCGGCGGCGACCGGCGCCGATCTGCGTTTCGCGGTCGTGCAGACCGTCGACGTCCCCAACCGCGCCCCCGCCGTCGCCTTCCGTGGCGCCGGCTACGTGCTGTCGCGGGTCGGGCCCGAGGGGCTGGACGTCCGGACGGTCAACGTCGACCGCCTCCGTTTCCAGGTCCTCCGGATCGGGGACCGCGCGCTCGTCGAGCGGATCTACTTCGGCCGTCTCGCCCAGACCATGACCGAGGTCGAGATGGGCGAGCTGATCGACCGGGCGGGCGAGGTCGCCTGGCAGGGGGAGTCGACCGTCGAAGGTCGCCGCAACCAGGCGGTCCAGACGGAATTTCCCGTCGGACCGGCGCTCGCCGGCCTGCCGTCCGGCGTCTACATCGCGACCGCCGCGGACCCCGGCCGCAACGGGCCCGGCGCGCGCGCGTCGCTGTGGTTCATCGTCTCCGACCTCGGCCTCCTGTCGCTCCGCGGCGACGACGGGCTGACGGTCCACGCCCGCAGGATCGCCAGCGGCGAGGCCGCGGCCGGGGTGGAGCTGCGCCTGCTGTCGCGGGCGGGCCGGGAGATCGCGAAGGTGCGGACGGAGCCGGACGGGTTCGCCCGCATCCCGGCCGCGGCGCTGGCCGGGGCGGGCGACGCGGCAACGCAGGCGCTCTTCGCCCACGGCGACGGGGGGGATTTCGCCTTCCTCGACCTCTCGCCGGCCGCCGACGCGCCCGACAGGGAACGCGGCGGACCGTCGGCGGTGCTGCTCGCCGACCGCCGGACCTACCGGCCGGACGACGTCGTGCACGCGCTTCTCCTGCGCCGCGACGAGGTGGGCCGGGCGGCCGGCGGCCAGCGCACGGTGCTGCGTCTCCTGCGGCCGGACGGCGCCGAGGCCGCGCGGCAGGAGGTCGAGGGCGGGCCCGCGGGCGGGTCCGCCGTCGCCCTCGCCCTGCCGCCGGTGGCCTTCCCGGGCCGCTGGGCGCTGTCGGCCTCGGTCCCGGGGCGCGGCGAGGTCGGGCGGGCCGTCTTCGACGTCGAGGAGCGGCGCCCCTCGAACCTCACGCTGGACCTGCGCCCGGACCGCGCGCGGCTCGACGGCGGCGACGCCGGGCGGGTCGGGATCGAGGCGCGCTACGTCTACGGTGGCCCGGGCGAGGGACTTCCCGGCGCGGTCTCCGTCACGCTCCGCGCCGCGGACGTTCCGTTCCCCGATCAGCGGGACTTCCGGTTCGGCCTCGCCCAGAGCCCCTTCGAGCCGAGCCGCAACGATCTGCCGGGGTTCACGACGGACGCCGAGGGGCTGGCCCGCACGCCCATCGTCGTCGGTCCGGTGCCGGAGACGACGCATCCGCTCGAGGCCGCCCTGGCCGTGACCGTCGTCGACGTCGGCGGGCGCGCGGTGACGCGCGAGGTGGCGCTTCCCGTGGTCACCCAGCCCTTCTTCCTTGGCGTCCGGCCGCTGTTCGACGGCGACGGCGTGCCCGAGGGCTCGACCGCGGCGTTCGAGGTCGTCGCCGTCGACCGGGAGGGCGTCCGCGTGGCCCGCGACGGGCTGCGCTACGAGGTCTACGAGGAGAGCTTCGAGTTTTCGTGGTTCGAGGCCGGCGGCCGCTGGGACTACCGGCGCGTGGTCAAGGACCGCCGGGTGGGCGGCGGCGAGATCGCCGTCGCCGCCGGGGCGCCCGCGCGCATCGAGCAGGCGGTGCCGGCCGGCCGGTACCGGCTGGAGGTGTTCGACGGCGCCAGCGGTGCCGCCACCAGCGTGCGCTTCGCCGGCGGCTGGTGGGCGCAGGTCGCCCCGGCCGGCGAACCGGACCGGGTGGAGGTGGTCACGATGCTGCCGTCCTATCGCGCGGGCGAGACGGCCTGGGTCTACGTGCGGCCGCCGTGGCGTGCGCAGGTGCTGCTGGCGCTGGCCGACCGCGAGGTCCGTCGCGTCGAGGCGCGGACGCTGGGTCCCGAGGGCGGCGTGTTCGAGATCCCGGTCGACGCGGCCTGGGCGCCCGGCATCTCGGTCGTGGCGACCGCCGTCCCGGTCGGCGAGACGCCCCCCGGCGCCCCCCGCCGCGCCACCGGACAGGACTGGATCGCCCTCGATTCCGCCGCGCGCGCGCTGGCCGTGGCGGCGGACCTCCCGCCGGTCCTGACGCCGGGGATGCCGGTGGACGTGCCGGTGCGCGTTTCCGGGATCGAGCCGGGCGGGGCCGCGCAGGTGGCCCTCTTCCTCGTCGACGAGGGTGCCGCGGTCGCCTGGGACGATCCGGGGGCCGATCCCGTCGCGCAGATCTTCGGCCCGCGGCGGCCGGGGGTGGAGATCCGCGACGGCCTCGGCCGGATCGCCGACCGGACCACGCCGCCCGCGTCGCCGCCGCCGGCGGTGGACGGCCCATGGACGTCGACCCCGC
>JBIJED010000170.1:0-6398 GCA_044343785.1 Azospirillales bacterium
CGGACAGGCCGCCCGGCGCGAAGACGTGGGCGAAGGCCGGATCCTCCAGCACCCGCATCACCTCGTCGGTCCAGGCCGTCCGCTCCGCCGCGTCCAGCCCGTGCGCGGGCGAGGCGAGATAGCCTTCGGCCGCCGCCCGGCGCTCGGCCGGCGCCACCTCCGGCAGGGACTGGAGCAGGCGGTGCAGGATCAGGCCGCGGCGGAACCGGCGGCCGTCGTCCCCGCCCGTGGGCGAGCGGACGGGCGGCTCCTCCACGTCGGGCCGGGAGGGGGCGAGGGGGCGGGCGAGGGGCGGGTCGGACGGCGGGGACGCGGTCGCCCAGGCCGGCGGCGGCCCGGCCGCGACGGCGGCCCAGCGCGCGCGCTCCTCCTTGTCCCGGGGTTCGGCCGCCTGCGCCTCGACATGGGCCCAGCCGTCGCCGGCCCAGCCTTGGTCGGGCGCGAGCGTCAGGAAATCGAACGGCGTGGCGGTGCCGAGGCCGGCCATGGCACCCTCGACCAGCCGGTACCAGCAGGCGGCGTTCGGCGCCTGCTTCGTCTGCCAGCCGGCGACGACGAGGCGGTCCTCGGCGCGGGTGAGGGCGACGTAGAGGAGGCGGCGAAGTTCCTGGTCGCGGCGCAGGGTGGCGGCCGCGCGAAGCCGGCGGCAGGTCGCGTCCTCCAGTTCGCGGCGCGGCGCCCAGAGCGGGACCGCCACCGCCGACCCCTCCTGCGGCCAGAGGATGCGGGTCTTGTCGGTCGGCATGCCCATCGTGTCGGGCAGGATCACGACGGGGGCCTGGAGGCCCTTCGACCCGTGCACGGTCATGATCCGGACCGAGCCGCCGGCGCGGTCCTGCTCGCGCTTGATCTCCTCCTCGCTGGCCGCGAGCCAGGCGAGGAAGCCCTGCAACGCCGGCGGGTGGTCGTGCTCGAACTGCACCGCCGCGGTCAGCAGCTCGTCGATCGGGTCCTCAGCCTCCGGCCCCAGGCGGCGCAGGATCGCCCGCCGGCCGCTGCCCCCCGGATCGGCGGGGCAGGGGGCGCTCAGAACCTCGGCCAGAAGCTCGTAGGGCGGGGCGAAGTCGGCGCGGGAGAGGAGGCGCTCGAGCCAGGACCGCGCGCTCCGCCACGGCTCCCCCGCGCCGGCCTTCCCCTCCAGCGCCCGCCAGAGCGTACCCTCCCGGCCCATGGCGAGGTCCATCAGCGCGTCCTCGTCCAGCCCGACCAGCGGGCCCTTGAGGACGCAGGCGAGCGACAGGTCGTCCTCCGGCAGGATCAGCACCTGCGCCAGCGCCAGCAGGTCCAGCACCGCCAGCTGGTCGGTCAGGACCATGCGGTCGACGCCGGCCACCGGCACGCCCTGCGCCTTCAGCGCGCGCACCAGCGCGATCACGAAACCCGAGCGGCGGCGCACCAGCACCATCACGTCGCCCGCCCGGATCGGCCGCCCCCGCGCCACCAGCGTCTCGCCGTCCGCGATCCAGCCGGCGATGCGCGCGGCGATCACGCGGGCGAGGCGGTTCTCCGGCCGGGCGGTGGCGACCGGTTCGACCGGCGGGGTCCAGGGGGCGGGCGGCGGCTCGTCCTCGGGCGCCACGGGGGGCCAGATCTCGACCCGCCCGCCGTGGTGCCGGCGCCAGGGCGTGTGCGTGATCGCCTCGGCCGGGTCCGACAGCACCCCGTCGCGGGCATGGGCCTGCGCGAACACCGCGTCGACGCAGGCCAGCACCGCGCCGACCGAACGGAACGAGACCGACAGGTCGACGATCCGGAGCGGCGTGCCCGCCGCCGCGCACCGGTCGGCGAAATGCTGACGCATCTTCAGGAATTCGGCCGGGTCGGCGCGCTGGAAGCTGAAGATCGACTGCTTCTCGTCGCCGACCACGAAGATCGTCCGCACCGTCTCGGCCCGGCCCGTACCGGCGAAGAACTCCTCCGCCAGAAGGCGGACGATGGCCCACTGGTCGGGGTTCGTGTCCTGCGCCTCGTCGATCAGCAGGTGGTCGATGCCGCCGTCCAGCTTGAACAGCACCCAGGGCGCCACGCCCGGTCGCTCCAGCAGCGCCCGGGCGCGCAGGATCAGGTCGTCGAAGTCGAGCTTGCCCCGCCGTTCCTTCCGCGCGGCGTAGGTGCCCACGAAGGCCGCGGCCAGGGTCAGCAGGTCGGTCGAGTGGGCGGCGACGCCCACGGTCTTCGCGGCCTCCAACACGGCGAGGACCCGCGCCGCCTCGGCCGCGACGACGGCGCCGGTCCCGGGGGCGGCCCGCTCCACGCCGACGGTCACCGGCTTCGAATAGGGCTGGCCCTTGTCGGTAAGATAGCCCCCGGCATAGTCCGCCCACAGCGTCGGCCGGTCCGCCTCGGCCGCGGCGAGCCAGGCCGCCATCGCGTCCGACCGCTCCACGTCGGTCTTGGCCCCCCCCCGCATCGCCGCCACGGCCGCGCGCAGGGCGGCACCGTCGAAGGCGTCCTCCCGGCAGGCGGCGGCGATCACGTCCGCGATCGTCTCGCCCGGCGTCACGCCGAGGGCGCGGCGCATGCCCGCGATCGCGGGGTCGAGGCCGCCGGCCGCGTCGAGGATGGCGCCGAGGCGCCCGCGCTCGCGCGCGATGTCGGCCATCAGGCCCGCGAAATCCTCCTCGTTCACCGCCGCGGTGATCCGCGCGACCGCGGCGCCGAGCGCGCCCGCCGGCTCCGCCCGCGCCTCGACAAGCACCCGGCGCCGCGCTTCGTGCATCGCCTCGCCCGCCGCGCGTTCGTCCATCACCTCGAAGTTGGGCGACAGCCCCGCCTCCAGCGGGAAGCGGCGGAGCAGCGACTGGGCGAAGGCGTGGAGCGTCAGGATCTGCATCCTGCCGGGGCAGTCCACCACCTCGGCGAACAGGCGCCGGGCCTTGGCCATCGTCGCCGCAGCCGGCCGCTCGCCCGCGAGGTCGAACAGCGCCTGCCCCAGCCGCCCCTCGGGCCACGCCGCCCAGGACGCCAGCGTGTCGTTGATGCGGTTCGCCATCTCGGCGGCCGCGGCCTTGGTGAAGGTGATGCACAGGATGCGGCGGGGCGGCGTCCCCGCCAGCATCAGCCGCAGCACCCGGTCGGTCAGCACCTTGGTCTTGCCGGTGCCGGCCGAGGCGCCGACCCAGACCGAGACCGCGGGGTCCGACGCCTGGCGCTGGCGCACGCCGGGGTCGAGCGGCAGGTCGAGCGTCGTCGCCCTCATTCCTCGCCCCCCGCCGCCACCGACCATTCCGCGACGCGGGCGAGGTGGCCGTAGTCGGAGAAGCGCGGCGCGAAGGCCGGGCGCGGGATCGGCCGATAGGGCACCTGCGCGTCGTCGAACCGGTCGACCAGCGCCGCGAGCCCCGCCAGCGCCTCCGCACCCAGGTCGGTCGGGTCGCCCTTCACCGGCACGATCCGCCCGGCCTCGGCCGTGCCCTTCAGGCTCCAGAAGGCGATCTCGGCCACCGGGGCGGGATCGATGTCGGCGAAGGCCCCGCCGGTCGCCATCGCCGCCTCGAGCGGCAGCTGCGGCGCGAGGCCGGCCAGGATCTCGGACGCGCTCGGCACGCCGCCCGTCTTGTAGTCGACGATCACGAGCCGGCCGTCGGCCGTGCGGTCGATCCGGTCGGCCTTGCCGGTCAGCGCGAAGGGACCGCCCGGCCGCTCCAGCAGGAGGCGCGCCTCCGCCTCGGTCCTCACGTTGACGATGCCGGCCGCGCGGCGCCGCCGCTCCTCCTCCAGGAACCACACCGCCACCCGCTCGAACCGCGGCCACCAGAAGGCGTGGACCTCCGGCCGGGCGAGGGCGTCGCCGAACGCCGTCCGCCCCGCCGCGACGAGGCGCGCGAGCGCGTCCGCCGGCAGGTCGGCCGGGTGGTCGCGCACGAAGGCGTCGAGTGCCGTGTGCAGGATCGTGCCGCGCTCCGCCGCACCCGGCTCCGCCTCCAGCGGGTCGAGCGCGCGCAGGCGCAGCACGTGGCGGGCGTAGATCGCGTAGGGGTCGCGCATCCACGTCCCGATCTCGGTGACGCCCAGCCCGCGGGGGCGGCGGGCCACCGGCGGGCGCGGGGCGGGGGCCGGGGCGGGGGCGACCGTGTCCGGCGTGTCGAGCGCCGTCGCCCAGGCGCGCGCCCGCCCGTCGCGCAGGCGGGCCGGGTCGAGGCCCGCGGCGGTGAGGGCGGTGTCGAGGCGGGTCAGCCAGCGCGACGGCACGGTCGGCGCGCCGCCCACCTTCTCGGCCCGCGTCAGGAACACCTCGGGCGCCGAGGCGGCCTGCACGAAGTCGTGCGCGGCGAGGCCCACGGTGCGCTCGGGCGCCGGAAGGCCGAAGGCGATCCGCATCGGCCGCGACATCCAGGGGTCGGCGGCGGGGTCGGCCGGCCAGGTGCCCTCGTTCATCCCGCCCAGGATCATCCGGTCGAACCGCTGGAGCCGCGCCTCCAGAAGGCCCAGCACGTGCAGCCGCGGGTGCAGGCCGAAGCGCGGGCGGACCGTGACGCCGGCGACGAGCGCCACGAACAGCGGCGGATAGTCGGCCCCGGCGACGGCGGGGAAGTCGTGCGCCGCGCCCTGCAGTTCGGCGATCAGCGCCGCCGCGGCCTCGCCGTCGTCGTGCCGCCAGAGCCTGAGCGCGCCCGGCGTGTCCGGCGCGTCGGCGAGGCGCTCCGCCGCCTCCATGTGCAGGCGCAGCAGGTCGGCCAGCGGCAGGTCCGGGCCGGCCATCGCCGCCAGCAGGGGGCCGAGGCCGCGGTCCAGACCGTCGACGAAGCCGAGGAGGTCGGCGCGGCCGAACCCGTGGCCGAAGCGCGCGTCACCGCCTGCGATCGCGCGCCGCAGGCCATCGAAGCCGGGGCCCGGTCGGGGGCCGCGGAGCACCCCCAGTTCCAGCGCCCGCACCCGGTCACGGAAGGCGACGGGCGCCATGCCGCCGGCCGCCAGCGGATGCTTGAGGAGGGTGAGGAGCGCCACCGGGGCCGCCTGCGCCATCGCCGCCTCGGCCACGAGGCGCAGATAGGTGCCGACAGGCGTGTCCGGCAGGGGGCGGCCGGCGCTGTCGTCGACCAGGATGTCCCAGCGCCGCAGCGCCGCCGCCACCCGCCGCGCGAGCGAGCGGTCGGGCGTGACCAGCGCACAGGTCCTCCCCGGCGTCTCCAGCGCCTCGCGCATCAGGAGCGCCACCGTCGCCGCCTCCTCCTGCGCGCCGGCGCAGTCGATGCGGCGGATGCCGTCCAGCGCGTCCGGCGGGATCGCGGGGCGGGATCGCCAGGCGTCGGTGGTGGCGGCCGGGCGCATGGCCTCGGACAGGAGGATGGCGCGGGGGCTGCGGTCCTCGGTCGGCAGGGCGAGGGGGAGGAGCGGTTCGGCCGGCCCCCCGTCCCGCGGCCGGGTCCCGGGCCATTCCCGCACCCCCGCCCGGTCGAGGCCGAGGCGGCGCAGGACGGTCCACAGCCCGTGCATCGGATGGGCGAGGTCGTCGCCCACCGCGTCCCACCCCTCGCCGTCGAGATAGCGGTCGAGGCCGGGCAGCACGACCATGCCCCGGGGCAGGCCCGCCACGACCTCCAGCAGGTCGAGGGCGGCGGGGTTGGTGCCGGTCGAGCCGGCGGCGACGATCCAGCCGTCGGGCGGTGCCGCCCGCCAGCGCCCGGCCTGCCGGGCCAGCAGCGCGTCGCGCCGCGCGCCGGGATCGATCGCCCCTTCCTCGGCGAGGACGACGGGCCAGAGTTCGGTGACGATCGACAGGAAGGCGATCGTGCGCTGCCAGTGCTCGGCGAAGTCGGCCGGGGCGAGCCCGGCGAGGCCGGCCCAGTCGGCCCGCTCCGTCGCCACCTCGTCGATCAGCCGCGCCAGTTCGCCGGCCAGCGCCACCGCCTGGCCGGGCAGTGCTGCCACGTCGTCGCGCCGCAGCACGAGGCGGGCGATCAGCAGCCGGCGCCGGAGTTCGGCCACCGGCGGGACCGACTCGACCCCGCCCACGATCCGCAGTTCGTCCGCGTCCGCCTCGCCCAGCGGCAGCATCCGCGGGAGCAGCAGCGGGCGACCGTCCGACCGGCGCAGAAAGGCGTCGCGCAGGGCCCGCCCGGCCCGCCGGCTCGGCAGGAGGACGGTCACCGCGGCAAGGGCGAGGGGATCGTCGCCGGCCAGCGCCGACAGACCGTCCGCCAGCGCGTCGGTGAAGGCGCGGCCGGGGGGAATCGACCAGACGCCGGGCCCCGGCCTCATGCGGCCGCCGTGTCGTCGAGACCCCTCACCCTCACACCTCGACCCAACGCGCGCGGCGCTCGTCGAGCAGGGCGTCGGCCAGCCCCACGGACTCGGGCGTCAGCACCTGGAGGCAGGGGCCGTCGTGGACGAGGCCCCAGAGGCGCCCGTTCTCCTGCGCCCGCCGCCACAGGTCCTTGTAGGAGAAGGGGCCGTCC
>JBIJED010000171.1:0-6353 GCA_044343785.1 Azospirillales bacterium
CGGCGAGCGGCTGACGCTGTTGGGCCGGCCCGGGGACGACGCGGTGACGCTCGCCGTGCTGGGCGAGGACGGTCGCCTCGTCCAGTCGGCCGAGGCGACGCTCGCGGGATGACCCTGTGTCTTGCGGCCGCGACGACGGAGCGACTGGTCTCCGGCAAAACAGGTAAGGGAGGTTGACCCATGTCCGCACTGCCGAACGCCGGCCCCCGCCCGGCCGCTCCGCCGGCGCTTCTCGACGAGCTCCGCGCGCTGCTCGGCGACCGGCTGTCGACCGCCGCCGCCGTGCGCGAACAGCACGGACGGGACGAGAGCTATCACGCCATGATGCCGCCCGACGCGGTGGCCTTCGCGACGACGACCGAGGAGGTGTCGGCGATCGTGTCGGCCTGCCGCCGGCACCGGACGCCGGTCATCCCCTTCGGCACGGGCACGGCGCTGGAGGGCGGGGTCGCCGCGCTCACCGGCGGGATCTCGATCGACCTGTCGACCCACATGACCGGTATCCTGCGGGTGTCGACCGAGGATCTCGACTGCACGGTGCAGGCCGGGGTGACGCGCAAGGCGCTGAACGAGCACCTGCGCGACACCGGGCTGTTCTTCCCCATCGACCCCGGCGCCGAGGCCTCGCTCGGCGGCATGGCCGCGACGCGCGCCTCGGGCACCAACGCCGTCCGCTACGGCACGATGCGGGAGAACGTGCTGGGCCTGACCGTCGTGCTGGCCGACGGGCGGGTGATCCGGACCGGCGGGCGGGCGCGCAAGTCGGCCGCGGGCTACGACCTGACCCGCCTGTTCGTCGGGTCGGAGGGGACGCTGGGCGTGATCACCGAGGTGACCGTGCGGCTCTACGGCGTGCCGGAGCGGATCGCGGCGGCCGTCTGCGCCTTCCCCAGCGTGAAGGCGGCGGTCGACACGGTGATCCAGACCATCCAGTCCGGCGTGCCCGTCGCCCGCATCGAGCTTCTGGACGAGGTGCAGATCGACGCCTGCAACCGCTTTTCCAAGCTGGGCCTTCCGGTGCAACCCCACCTCTTCCTCGAGTTCCACGGGACCGAGGCCGGGGTGGCGGAACAGTCGGCGATGGTCGGCGCGCTGGCGGCGGAGAACGGCGGGACCGGGTTCCAGTGGGCGGCGAAGGCCGAGGAGCGGAACCGCCTCTGGGAGGCGCGGCACAACGTCTACTACGCCGGCCTCGCGCTCCGGCCGGGCGCACGGATCTGGGCGACCGACGTCTGCGTCCCGATCTCGCGGCTGGCCGACTGCATCGTCGAGACCAAGGCCGACGTGATGGAGGCGGGCGTGCTCGCCCCCATCGTCGGGCACGTGGGCGACGGCAACTTCCACCTCACCATCGTGCTCGATCCCGACGATCCGGCGGAGATGGCCCGTGCCGAGGATCTGAACGCCCGCCTCGTCGACCGGGCGCTCGCCATGGGCGGCACGTGCACGGGCGAGCACGGGGTGGGAACGGGGAAGATCCGGGCCGTGGAGCGCGAGCACGGGGAGGCCGTCGCCGTCATGCGCACCGTGAAGGCCGCGCTCGACCCCGACGGCCTGATGAACCCGGGCAAGGTGCTGCGGATGGGGTGACCGGTTCAGGGCGCCGTCGTGCGGCGCGGCGTCGCGTTCGTCGTCCCGCCGCCGTCCGGCGCAAGGTTGTCGAGCGTGCCGCGCTGCTGGCCTTCCACGGCCGTGCCGCCGGCCCCGCCGATCGCACCGCCGATGACGGCGCCGATCGGACCGCCGACCAGCGCCCCGGCGACGATGCCGGCCCCGGCCCCGCTCGCGGCACTCTCCTGGACGTTGGAGCCGCAGGCCGACAGGGCGAGGGCGACGGGGACAGCGAGCAACGTGATGCGGACCATGATCCGTCTCCGCGCATGGTGAGGGGGATTTTCACCCGAGGAACGCGGAACACGCCCCCCGGGTTCCAGCCACACCGACGGACATCGCCCCATGGAGGGCCAAGTGGCGGCAACGGCGTCCGGACGATCCCGGGCCGTTCCGGGTTGCCGATGGGCCGGCGCGGGGCCATGTGGGTGCTAACCGGAAAATCACAGGTCCGTCACGCATGAACTCCCACGCCGTCCTCGACACCTACCGCCGCTACGCCGGCATCTACGACCGCGTGTTCGGCAAGGTGTTCGACGCCGGCCGCAGGGCCGCGGTCGCGGCCGTGAACGCGATGCCGGGCTCGCAGCGGATCCTCGAGGTGGGCGTGGGCACCGGCCTGTCGCTGCCGCTCTACCGCGCCGACCACCGGGTCTGCGGGATCGACCTCTCGGAGCCCATGCTGCGCGTCGCGCAGCGGCGGGCGGGCAGCGGCCTGCCGCAGGTGGACGGCCTCGCCTGCATGGACGCGCTGAAGCTGGGCTTCCCCGACGCCTCGGTCGACGTGGTGGTCGCGATGTACGTCGTCTCGGTCGTGCCCGACGCGCCGACCGCGGTGCGGGAAATGGTGCGGGTGTGCCGGCCGGGCGGGCGCATCCTCGTCGTCAACCACTTCACCGGGCGGGAGACGGGGATCGCCGCGAGCATCCAGAAGGCGCTGAACCCCTTCGCCGACCGGCTCGGCTGGCGACCCTACTTCCCCCTCTCGCGGGCGTTCGACGGGGTCGAGGGCCTGACGGTGGAGACGGTGACCGGGCTTCCCCCCATCGGCCTCTTCTCGATCGTGGAGGCCCGCCGGCACGGCTGACCCATCTCGCGCTTGCGGACGGTTGCGGGCGGGCGGCCCGCGCCTCATGTCGTCGGGACCGCGAGGGGAGACCTGCCCATGACGTCCGCCACCGGAACCCGGACCGAGACCGACAGTTTCGGCCCCATCGAGGTGCCCGCCCACCGCTATTGGGGGGCCCAGACCGAGCGGTCGCTGCGGAACTTCCGCATCGGGGGCGAGCGGATGCCGGTGCCTCTGGTGCGGGCGCTCGGCGTCCAGAAGACCGCGGCGGCGCTGGCGAACATGGAGCTGGGCGCGCTGGACCGCCGCATCGGCGAAGCGATCGTCGACGCGGCGCGCGAGGTGGCCGAAGGCGGCCTCGACGACGAGTTCCCGCTGGTGGTCTGGCAGACGGGGTCCGGCACCCAGACCAACATGAACGCCAACGAGGTGATCGCGAACCGGGCGATCGAGATGCTGGGCGGCGCCCGCGGGTCGAAGTCGCCGGTCCACCCGAACGACCATGTGAACATGGGGCAGTCGTCGAACGACAGCTTCCCCACCGCGATGCACGTCGCCGCCGCGCGGGAGATCCACGACCGGCTGCTGCCGGCGCTGCGACACCTGCACGGGGCGCTGGACCGGAAGGCGCACGATTTCGCGACGATCGTGAAGATCGGCCGCACCCATTTGCAGGACGCCACGCCGATCACGCTGGGGCAGGAGTTCTCCGGCTATGCGACGCAGCTGGCCTACGCGGTCGAGCGGGCCGGGGCCGTCCTGCCGCGCCTCTGGCGCCTCGCCCAGGGGGGCACGGCCGTGGGCACCGGCCTGAACGCGCAGGTCGGCTTCGACGTCGCCTTCGCCCGGCACGTCGCGGCGATCACCGGCCTGCCCTTCGTCACGGCGGAGAACAAGTTCGAGGCGCTGGCGACCCACGACGCGCTGGTCGAGGCGTCGGGCGCGCTGAACACGATCGCCGTGTCGCTGATGAAGATCGCCAACGACGTCCGCCTTCTCGGCTCGGGTCCCCGCAGCGGAATAGGGGAGCTGTCGCTGCCTGAGAACGAGCCCGGTTCCTCCATCATGCCGGGCAAGGTGAACCCGACCCAGAGCGAGGCGCTGACCATGGTCTGCGCCCAGGTGATGGGGAACCACGTGACCGTCACCATCGGCGGCGCCACCGGGCATTTCGAGCTGAACGTCTTCAAGCCCGTGATCGCGAACGCGGTGCTCCAGTCGATCCGCCTGCTGGCCGACGCGGCCGTGAGCTTCACCGACAACTGCGTCGCCGGGATCGAGCCGAACCGGGACCGCATCCGCGCGCTGGTGGACGGATCGCTGATGCTGGTGACCGCGCTCAACCCGCACATCGGCTACGATGCGGCGGCGAGGATCGCGAAGAAGGCCCATGCGGAGGGCACGACGCTGCGCGAGGCGGCGCTGGCGCTGGGCCTCGTCACCGGCGAACAGTTCGACGACTGGGTGCGCCCGGAGCGCATGACGGGCCCGGGCTGACGGGCCGGGCTGACGGGCCGGGCTGACGGGCCGGGCTGACGGCGGTGAAGCGCTCGGTCCGCATCGCGGGACACCCGACGAGCATCTCGCTCGAGCCCGAGTTCTGGGCCGAGCTGACGCGCATCGCGGGCGAGCGCAGCCTGTCGATCAACGCGCTGGTGACCGAGATCGACGCGCGGCGGACCGCGAACCTGTCGAGCGCGCTGCGCGTCTTCGTGCTGAACGACCTGCGCGCCGGGCGCGGCCTCACGACGGCTTGAACAGCCCGTCGAGGCTCGCCCGGTGCGCCGTCTTGCGCGCGATCTCCGCGCGGACGCGGTTGATCTCGCTCTCCATCTCGCCGATGTAGGCGTGGAGTTCGTCGATCGACATCGACGAGAGGTCGCGAAGTCCCGGCTTCTTCGTCCGGGGGATGAGGTCGTCCGGTTCCATCGTCGGTTCCTCGGCGGGCGGATGCCCCATCATCGCCGCGGACGGCGGCCCAGCGCAAACGGAGGGTTCATGAACGTTCCCGTGCCCGAGACGATGACCGCGGTCGAGATCCGCACGCCGGGTGGCCCCGAGGCCCTGGTCGCGACGACCCGGCCGGTGCCGCGCCCGGCCGACGGCGAGGTGCTGATCCGGGTCGCCGCGGCGGGCGTCAACCGTCCCGACGTGCTCCAGCGCATGGGCCTCTATCCCATGCCGCCCGGCGTGACCGACATCCCGGGGCTGGAGGTGGCCGGAACGATCGCCGCGGTCGGACCCGGCGTGACGGGCATCGCCGTGGGCGACGCGGTCTGCGCGCTGCTCGCCGGCGGCGGCTATGCGGAATGGGCCGTGGCGCCCGCGCCGCAGGTGCTGCCGATTCCCGGCGGCATCTCCCCGGTCGAGGCGGCGGGCCTGCCGGAGACGGTCTTCACGGTCTGGACCAACGTGTTCGAACGCGGCGCGCTGAAGGCGGGCGAGCGTTTCCTCGTCCACGGGGGCACGTCCGGCATCGGCACGACGGCGATCCAGCTGGCGGCCGCCCGTGGTGCCATCGTCTACGCCACCGCCGGATCGGAGGAGAAGGCGCGTGCCTGCGAGGCGCTGGGCGCGGCCCGGGGCATCAACTACCGCACGGAGGACTACGTCGCGGTCGTGAAGGCCGAGACCGGCGGCAAGGGTGTGGACGTCGTGCTCGACATGGTCGGCGGCGACTATTTCGCCCGTAACCTCGACTGTCTCGCGGTCGAGGGGCGCCACGTCTCGATCGCCAGCCTGCGCGGCGGCAAGGTCGAACTGGCGATCATGACGATGATGGCCAAGCGCCTGACGATCACGGGCTCCACGCTCCGCCCGCGGTCGGTCGCCCAGAAGGGCGCCATCGCCGCGGCGGTGCGGGCGGAGGTTTGGCCGCTGGTGGAGACGGGGAAGGTGCGGACGCTGGTTCACGCCACCTTCCCGCTGGCGGACGCCGCGAAGGCCCATGCGTTGATGGAGACGAGCGCCCACGTGGGAAAGATCGTGCTCACCGTCGGTTGAGGGCGCTGCGGCGGCCCGTGTCCTTTGCGCCCCCGAACCTTGGTGGTATGTGAACCCGGGAGGGCTGGACCTCGTGGGGGGGCGGGACGGATGCGCGACGTGCTCGAGACGCTGGAGACGAAGCGGGCGGGCGCCCGGCAGGGCGGCGGCGCCGGGCGCGTCGAGGCCCAGCATTCCAAGGGCAAGCTGACCGCCCGCGAGCGCATCGGGATCCTGCTGGACGAGGGCTCCTTCGAGGAGCGCGACATGTTCGTCGAGCACCGCTGCGCGGACTTCGGAATGGAGGCGCAGAAGGTTCCGGGCGACGGCGTCGTCACCGGCCACGGCACGATCAACGGCCGCCTCGTCTTCGTCTTCAGCCAGGACTTCACGGTCTTCGGCGGCTCGCTGTCCGAGGCGCACGCCGAGAAGATCTGCAAGGTGATGGACCAGGCGATGAGGGTCGGCGCGCCGCTCATCGGGCTGAACGACAGCGGTGGGGCGCGCATCCAGGAGGGCGTGGCCTCGCTCGGCGGCTATGCCGAGGTGTTCCAGCGCAACGTGCTGGCGTCCGGCGTGGTGCCGCAGGTCTCGCTCATCATGGGCCCCTGCGCGGGCGGGGCGGTCTACAGCCCGGCGATGACGGACTTCATCTTCATGGTGAAGGACAGTTCCTACATGTACGTCACCG
>JBIJED010000172.1:0-6288 GCA_044343785.1 Azospirillales bacterium
GGGCGAGCCGGGCGCGGTCTACAACGTCTGCTCCGGCCACGAGCAGAACCTCGGGCGGATCGTCGAGCGGATGACCCGCATCGCCGGCTGCCCCGGCGTGGTCGCCCGCGATCCCGCCCGCATCCGCCCGCAGGAGCTGCGGCGGTCGGCGGGCGATCCGACGCGCCTGCGTACCCTCACCGGGCGGGCCCCCCCGCCGCTCTCCGACGATCATCTCGCGGCCCTGATCGCGCACTGGCACCGTCACGAACAGACCCTTGCGAAGGATCCACAATGAAGAGCGCGCTGATCACCGGGATCTCCGGTCAGGACGGGGCCTACCTCTCCCAGTTCCTGCTGCAGAAGGGCTATCGCGTTCACGGGGTGCTCGCGCGCCGGGGCAGCGACACGCTGTGGCGCCTGCGCGAACTGGGGGTGGCCGACGACGTGCGGATGATCGACGGCGACCTCGTCGACCTGGCGAGCCTGGTCCGGGCGATGGAGACCAGCAAGGCCGACGAGGTCTACAACCTCGGCGCCCAGTCCTTCGTCGGCACCTCCTGGCAGCAGCCGGTCCTGACCGGCCAGGTCAGCGGCCTGGGGGCGGTGAACGTCCTCGAGGCGGTGCGCATCGTCAATCCGAAGGCCCGCTTCTACCAGGCCAGCACGAGCGAGATGTTCGGCCGCATCCAGGAGCCGATGCAGAGCGAGACCACGCCCTTCTGGCCGCGCAGCCCCTATGGCGCGGCCAAGGTCTACGCCCACTGGATGACGGTGAACTACCGCGAGAGCTTCGGGCTGCACGCGACCAGCGGCATCCTGTTCAACCACGAGAGCCCGCTGCGCGGACCCGAGTTCGTGACCCGCAAGATCACGCTCGCGGTCGCCAACATCGCCCGCGGTCGCCAGAAGGAGCTGCTGCTCGGCAACGTCGAGGCCAAGCGCGACTGGGGCTTCGCCAAGGACTACGTCGAGGCGATGTGGCTGATGCTCCAGCAGGAGACCCCGGACGACTACGTGGTCGCCACCGGCATCACCACCACGGTCGCCGAGTTCTGCGAGCTGGCGTTCGGCCGGGTCGGGCTGAACTGGCGCGACCACGTGCGCACCGATCCCGCCTTCCTGCGCCCGGCCGAGGTCGACGTGCTGCTGGGCAACCCGGCCAAGGCCGGGCGCGCGCTGGGCTGGAAGGCGCGCACGAGCCTCGCGGATCTGGTCGGCCTCATGGTGGACGCGGACCTGCGGCGGCTCGGCGGCTGAACCCGTGGGGGGCATGCTCGGCAGGGCGTGGCGGTACCGGCACTTCATCGTGTCCTCGGTCACGACCGAGTTCCGCCTGCGCTTCGTGCGCTCGCGCTTCGGGGCGGCGTGGATGGTGCTGAACCCGCTGGTCCAGGTGGCCATCTACGGCATCATCCTGTCCCAGCTGCTCAGCGCCCGCCTGCCCGGGATCGACAACCCCTACGCCTACGCCCTCTACCTCACCGCCGGCATGGTGGCGTGGTCCTTCTTCGCCGAGATCGTGACCCGCTGCCTGACGGTGTTCATCGACAACGGGCACCTGATGAAGAAGGTGGCCTTCCCGCGGATCGCGCTCCCGCTCATCGCGCTCGGGACCGCGGGGGTGAACAACCTCCTCCTGATCGCGGCGGGGCTCGTCGTCTTCGCGCTGCTGGGCCATCCGCCGGGGCCGACGCTCGTCCTGCTCCCGGCGCTGGCCGCCCTGACGGCCGCGTTCGCGCTGGGGGTCGGGCTCGTGCTCGGCATCCTCAACGTCTTCGTCCGCGACATCGGGCAGGCGGTGCCCCTGGTGCTCCAGATCCTGTTCTGGTTCACCCCCATCGTGTACGTGCCCGACATCGTGCCGGCGCCGGTGCGCGCGCTGCTTCCGCTCAACCCGCTCTATCCGATCGTCCGGGCCTATCAGGACGTGCTGGTCTTCGGCCGCCTGCCGTCGGAGTTCGGGCTCGCCGTGGTGGCGGCGCTCGCCGCCGGTCTCCTCGCCCTCGCGCTGACGCTCTTCCGCCGCGCGGGGCCCGAGATGACCGACCAGCTCTGACGCCCATGACCGTCCTCGTCGTCGACCGCCTGGGCAAGGCCTTCCGCCGCTACGCGAGCGAGACGCGGCGCGTGCTCTCCTGGTTCGGCCTCCCGGTCCGCCCCGCCGCCGAGACCTGGGTCCTGCGCGACGTGTCGTTCCGGGTGGAGCCGGGCGAGGCGATCGGCATCATCGGCCAGAACGGCGCGGGCAAGAGCACGCTGCTCAAGCTCATCACCGGCACGCTGCAGCCGACCGAGGGCGGTGTCGTCACCACGGGCCGGGTGGCGGCGATCCTGGAACTGGGGATGGGGTTCAACCCCGATCTGACGCCGCGCCAGAACGTGGTCTACGTCGCCGGGCTGATGGGCCTCGCGCAGGAGGAGATCGTCCGCGTCCTGCCCTGGATCGAGGATTTCGCCGAGATCGGGACCTATTTCGACCAGCCGGTGCGCATCCTGTCGAGCGGCATGCAGATGCGCGTCGCCTTCGCGCTCGCGACCGCGGTGCGCCCCGACCTCCTCATCGTCGACGAGGCGCTGGCGGTCGGCGACAGCTATTTCCAGCACAAGAGCTTCGAGCGGATCCGGGCGCTCAAGCGCGAGGGGGCCTCGCTCCTGATCGTCTCCCACGACCCCTTCTCGATCCATGCGATCTGCGACCGGGCGATCCTGCTCGACCAGGGGACGGTGGCGCGGGAGGGAGCACCCCAGGACGTGATCGACTTCTACAACGCGCTGGTGGCGGCGAAGGAGAGCCGGGCGATCGAGGTCAAGGAGACCGAGGGCGCGCGCCGCCAGACCATCTCCGGCAACAAGGACGCGGTGGTCCGGACGATCGGCCTGTTCGGCCCCGACGGCGCGCCGCTCGAGATCGTGGAGGCCGGCGAGCCGGTGGAGCTGCGCGTCACGATCGCGGTCGCGCGCCCGATCCCGGTGCTGGTCTTCGGCTATCTGATCAAGGACCGGCTCGGCCAGCCGGTGCACGGGGCCAACACCTGGCACACCGGGCAGACGCTCGGCGACGTGCCGGCCGGCCGCACGGTCGACGTCCGCGTCCGCTTCCCGATGAACCTCGGCGTGGGGAGCTACGCGGTCTCGACCGCGCTGGTCAGCACCGACACCCACATGCAGGACAATTACGAATGGCGGGAGCTGGCCCTGCTGTTCAACGTCGCCAACACCCGCAAGCCCCGGTACGCGGGCAGCGCCTGGATCGAGCCCGTGATCGACATCAAGGTGGAGGGGGACGCGGGGAGCTGAGAGGGCCCCCCGCGCGTCCGACGGTCAGGCGGCGCGGATCATGCGGGAGAGCGCGCCGTCACGCAGGACGAACTGGTGCCACAGCGCCGCCAGCACGTGCGCGGCGACCACCGCCACGAGCACGCCGGCCAGCGCCTCGTGCACCTCGCCCCAGGCGCCTCCGCCGGGAACGGACGCCGGCGCCGGCAGGGCCACGCCGCCGAACACCGTCACCGTCCTGCCCCGCGCCCAGCGGTCGAACAGGCCGCTGAGGGGCAACGCCACGGTCAGCCCGATCAGCGCCACGTGCATGGCCGTCGCCGCGAGGCGCCGCCAGGGCGGGTCCGCGGCCGGGGGCGGCGGCGCCACGGCCCGCCAGGCGACCCGCAGCGCGGCCAGCCCCAGGACCAGGACGCCGAGGCTCGCGTGGATCTGCATCGCGAGGTCCCGCGTGGCACCCCGCGGGACCTCCTCCATCGTGCTGCCGACCACCCAGGCCGACAGCACCAGCAGCGCGGTGCCCCAGTGGATGGCGCGGACCGCCGCGCCGTGGGGCCGTCTCTCGAGGGTCGTCGCCATCGCCGGGGCCCTCCGCTCAACGGCCCCGGGGCGCGACGGCGCCGGTGGCGCCGTCGACGCGCAGGTCCACGCGGCGACCGGTGCCGTCGGCGGCCTTCACGGTCCAGCCGCCCCGCTCCCACTCCATCTCGGTGATGCCGGCGTAGCCCGCGCCGTAGACGGCGGCGATCGCCGCGGGGGCCTCCATGGCGGGCGGGGTCCGCGCGGCGGCCTCGGCGTGGCGACGGTCGGCGCGGTCGCCGTCGGACGAGGCGAGCGCGGTTCCGGCCGGGACGGCGACGGCGACGGCGACGGCGACGGGGAGGGCCAGGGCGGCGAGGGCCAGGGCGGCGAGGGAACGGATGCGGGTCATGGCGATCTCCTTCGGGTTCGGACGTTGCGGGGGGTCCGCGACGGGGCGCATCCTGCGACCCGCCGGCTGAACCGACGCTGAGCGGTCCGTTCAGCCGGCGTTCAGCTGGACGCCCCGAGACTGCCCCCATGCGCCCCGTCCTCCTCCTCCTCCTCCTGCCGTCGCTGCTGCTGGCCCCCGCCGACGCCCGGGCCGACGGCCGGCGCGACCACGAGCGGGCGCGGGCGGCGCTGGCCGCCGGCGAGATCCGGCCGCTCGCCGACCTGCTGGCCGAGGTGGAGCGCCGCTACGCCGGCCGCGTGGTGGAGACCGAACTCGACCGCGAGGACGGCCGCTGGGTCTACGAGGTCAAGGTCCTGCCGCCCTCCGGCCGGGTCTTCGAACTCCATCTCGACGCCGCGACCGGCGCACTGCTGCGCAGCCGCGGGCCGGCACAGGAGCGGCGCTGATGCGCGTTCTCGTCGTCGAGGACCATCCGGCGCTCGCCCGGCAGGTGATCGAGGCGCTGGCCGAGGCGGGCTTCGTCGCCGACCGTGCCGGGGACGGCGAGGAGGCGCACTTCCTGGGCGACACCGAACCCTACGACGCGGTCGTGCTCGACCTCGGCCTGCCGGTGCTGGACGGGCTCTCGGTTCTGCGGCGCTGGCGCGCGGCGGGGCGCGACGTGCCGGTGCTGATCCTGACGGCGCGCGACGGCTGGAGCGAGAAGGTCGCCGGGCTGAACGCCGGCGCGGACGACTACCTGACCAAGCCGTTCGTGATGGCCGAGCTGGTCGCGCGGGTCCAGGCGCTGGTGCGCCGGGCCCACGGGCGCAGCCGGCCGGAGATCGTGCTGGGCCGCCTCGTCGTGGACACCGCCGCGCAGCGCGCGCTGCTGGACGGCACGGCCGTGCGGCTGACCGGGCTGGAGTACCGCCTCCTCGCCTATCTCGCCCTTCACGCCGGGCAGGTCGTGTCCAAGACCGAGCTGACCGAGCACCTCTACGCCCAGGATTTCGACCGGGACAGCAACACGCTGGAGGTCGTGGTCGGGCGGCTGCGGCGCAAGCTGGGCGACGGGCGGATCGAGACGATGCGCGGCCAGGGCTACCGGCTCGTGGCGGGATGAGGGCGCCCCGTTCGCTGACCCTCCGCCTCGCGCTCGCCACGGGCCTGTGGGTCGCGGCCGGCCTCGGGGCGGCGGGCTGGTTCCTCGCCGACGTGGCCGTCCGGCAGGTGGAGGCGGCGTTCGACGCGCGGCTCGCCGGCCTCCTCGACGCGGCCGTCGCGGCCGTCGCGATCGACGGGGCCGGGCGCGCGACGGTGGTGCGGGCGCCGGCCGGTGCGGATTTCGAGCGGCCCCTGGGCGGTGCCTACTGGCAGGTCACCGGCCCCGAGGGCACGGTCGTCACCTCGCGGTCGTTCTGGGACCAGACCCTGCCGCCGGCACGGGCGGATCACGACGGCGTGCTGCTGCGCGACGCCGTCGGGCCACGGGGCGAGCCGCTGCGCGTGGCCGAGCGCGACGTGCTGCCGCCGGGGGCGACGGCGCCGGTCCACGTCGCGGTGGCGCTGTCGCGCGCCGCGGCGGAGGCCGAGGCGGTCCGGCTCCGGACCGTGCTGCTGAGCGTCTTCGGCCTCCTGGGTCTCGGGCTCCTCGCCGGTGTCGTCGCGACCGTCGTGGCCGGCCTCGCGCCCTTGCGAAGGGTGCGGCGCGCGCTGGCCGAGGTCCGGGCCGGGACGCGCCAGCGCCTCGACGTCGCCGTGCCGTCCGAGATCGCGCCCGTGGTCGCGGAGATCGACGCCCTCCTGGCCGCGAACCGGACGACGGTCGAACGGGCGCGGACCCATGTCGGCAACCTCGCCCACGCGCTGAAGACGCCGTTGGCCGTCCTGCGCAACGCGCTGGAGGCGCCGCGGCCCGACGTGGCCGCCGCACGGGACGAGGCGGCGGCGCTCGACCGTCTGGTCCGCCATCACCTCGCGCGCGCCCGCGCCGCCGCCCGGACCGCCGTCGCCGCCCCGGCCGTCTCGCCCCTCGCCGTCGCGGAAGAGATCGCAGGGGCCCTGCGCCGGCTGTCCGCCGATCGCGGCGTCGCCATCGAGACGGCCGGCGACGC
>JBIJED010000173.1:0-6258 GCA_044343785.1 Azospirillales bacterium
CGCGTTCGAGAACGGGCCGGTCCCCACCCTCGCGGTCGACGCCTGGTCCGGCCGGGTCGTCGCGGCGAACGCCGCCGCGCGCGCGCTTCTCGGCCTCACGCCCGCGGGCGTGCCCGAGACGGGGGTCGAGACGCTGTTCCCCGGCCATCTGCCCGACGTGCTGGTCTTCACCGAGGCGGTGCTCAGCAAGGGCACCTGGTGGACCCGCACCCTGTCACCCGCCCGGCCGGACGGGCGGACGCTCAACGCGGAGATCGTGGGCACGCTGCTGCCCCCGGACGCACCGGCCGGCCGGCCGGGCCCGATGCTGCTCGCCATCCACGACCTCGACGCCCGGCACCGGCGCGACCTGGAGGCGGCGGCCGACGGCTATGTCCGCGACGGGGTGCAGGAATGGGTGCGGGCGGAGCGCCTGTTCCGCGAGATCGAGCACGGGAACCAGCTGATCCTGAACGCGGCCGGCGAGGGCATCTTCGGCGTGAACGCCGAGGGCAAGACCACCTTCGTGAACCCGGCCGCAGCGCGCATCCTCGGCTGGCGGGCGGACGAGATCGTCGGCAAGGACATGCACGACACGATCCACCACCACCATGCCGACGGCACGCCCTATCCCAGCCGCGCCTGCCCGATCTACGCCGCCTTCCGCGACGGCGCCGTGCGCACGGTGGAGAACGAGGTGTTCTGGCACCGCGACGGGCGTCCGGTCTGGGTCGAGTACACCTCCACCCCCATCCGCGACGAGGGGCGGCTGGTCGGCGCGGTGATCGTCTTTCGCGACGTCTCCCGCCGCCGGGAGGCCGAGGAGCGGCTGCGCGCGGCGCTGGAGGAGGTCGACCGCCTGCGCCAGCGGCTGGAACGCGAGAACGCCTACCTCCAGGAGGAGATCCGCCTGGAGGTGAACCACCGCGGCATCATCGGCCGCAGTGCCGCGATCCAGAAGATCATGCGCCAGCTCGAACTCGTCGCCCCGACCGACGCGACCGTGCTGATCACGGGCGAGAGCGGGACCGGCAAGGAACTGGTGGCCCGCGCGATCCACGAGGCGAGCCGGCGGCGCGAGCGGCCGCTCATCCGCGTCAACTGCGCCGCGGTCCCGCGCGAACTGTTCGAGAGCGAGTTCTTCGGCCATGTGAAGGGCGCCTTCACCGGCGCCGTGCGCGACCGGGTGGGGCGGTTCGAGCTGGCCGACGGCGGCACCCTGTTCCTCGACGAGGTGGCCGAACTGCCCCTCGACCTGCAGGGCAAGCTGCTCCGCGTCCTGCAGGAAGGCCAGTTCGAGCGGGTGGGCGAGGAGCGCACCCGCAGCGTCGACGTCCGCCTGATCGCCGCCACCAACCGCGACCTGCGGGCCGAGGTGCGCGCGGGCCGGTTCCGCGAGGACCTCTACTTCCGCCTCGCCGTCTTCCCGATCGAGAGCGTGCCGCTGCGCGAGCGGCGGGAGGACATCCCGCTGCTCGCGATCCACTTCCTCAAGGGCCTCGGCCGGCGGATGCCCACCGAGGCCATCACGCTGACCGAGGGCGACGTCCGCACGCTCGTCGCCTACGACTGGCCGGGCAACGTCCGCGAACTGGAGAACGTGATCGAGCGGGCGGCCATCCTCGCCCGCAACGGCCGTCTGCACATCGACCTGCCGGCCGGGCGGTCGCCGGTCCCGGTCCCGGCCGGACTGGTCGATCCGGCGCCCGTCCCCGACGTCCTGACCGAGGCCGAGCGGCGCGACCGCGACCGGGCGAACATCCGCGCGGCGCTGGACGCGGCCCGGGGCAAGATCGCCGGCCCGGGCGGCGCCGCCGAACGCCTCGGCCTGCGGCCGACGACGCTCACCTCCCGCATGGTGGCGCTGGGCCTCAGGGCCCGGGGGCGCCGCCCGGTCTGACCGGTGCGGCGCCCGCGCGCCCGTTCAGGCCGACCGGACCGATTGCGCGAACCGCGCGATCTCGGCGGCCAGGGCCGAGCGGTCGGCCGAGAGGGTCCTCGACGCGGTGACGAGGGAGAGCGACGCGGCGCTCGTCTCGCTGGTCGCATGCTCCACGGCGTCGATGGTCCGGGCGATCTCCTCGGTTCCGGATGCGGCCTCCTGCACGCTGCGCGCGATCTCCTGGGTCGCGGCACCCTGCTGTTCCACGGCGGCGGTGATCGCGTTGACCAGCGCGCTCATCTGCCGGATGGCGTCGGCGATCTCGCCGATCACGCCGACGGTGTCGGTCGTGTGGCGCTGCATCTGCGCGACCTGGGAGGAGATGTCCTCGGTCGCGCGGGCGGTCTGGCTCGCGAGGTTCTTCACCTCGCCCGCCACCACCGCGAAGCCCTTGCCGGCGTCGCCCGCCCGGGCCGCCTCGATCGTCGCGTTCAGCGCCAGCAGGTTCGTCTGCGCCGCGATCGAGCTGATCAGCCCGACGATCGATCCGATCGCCGACGCCTGCCGGTCGAGTTCGCCGATCGTCCGGGTCGCCGATCCCGCCTTTCCCTCGGCGCTCGCCGCCAGGGCGGTCGAGGCCGTGACCTGCTCGCCGATGCTGCGGATCGCCGCCGACAGCTGTTCGGCCGACGACGCCACCGCCTGCACGTTGGCCGATGCCGAGCGCGTCGCCGCCGCCATCACCGCCACCTTTCCGCGCGACTGCTCGGCCGCGGCCGAGAGCGAGCCGGCATCGGCCTCGACGCCACGGGTCGCCGACCCGAGCCGCTCGACGACGCCGTCGGTGACGTCGCGCAGCTCGCCCACGATCCGCTCCAGGTCGGCGCGGCGCGCGGCCTCGGCGCGTTCCCGCTCCCCGGTCAGCAGGGCGTCGGTCCGGGCGGCCTCCGCAAGGCGGTCGCGGAAGATCCGCAGCGCGGCCGTGAGCTGTCCGATCTCGTCCGAGCGGCGTTCGGCGGGCAGCTCGACCGACAGGTCCCCGTCGGCGAGGCGCCCGGTCACCCTGGCCACCCGGCCGATGTCGCGGCCGACGCGCATCGCCAGCACCAGGCCGAGGACGCCGGCCCCCACGAGGAACGCGGCCAGCGTGCCGAGCCCGACGATCGCGGTCGTCGCCGCGGCCGTCCCGCTCGCGGCGTGATGGTCGAGATCGGCGAGGAGCTCGCGTTCGACGACGTGCATCGCGTCGATGCGCTGGGTGGTGGTGCGGAACCATTGCGGGCCGGTCACGCCCTTGAGGTCGCCGGCCAGCCCGCCGTCGTAGGCGATGCGCCGCAGCGTGCGGACCTCCTCCAGCGGCTTTCCTTCCGGGCCGCGGTCGAGCGAGGCGATCCGGTCGCCCGACGCCTGGCCCCGGAAGATCCGCAGGAACGCCTCCTGCTCCGCCCCGAGCCCGAGGAGGCGCTCGTAGGCGGGCTGATCGAACCGGCCGGCGGCGAACCCCTGCGCGCCGGTGGCCCGCTCCTGCCCGGCCCGTTCCTTCGCATGCATCAGCGCGACCGAGGCGGAGATCATCCGGACGGCGGTCGCGTCGTCCGCCGACGCCGCGAGTTCGTCGGCGCCGGCCAGCAGCAGCGTGATCGCACGGGTGTAGAGGGCGAAGCTCTCCGGTGCCGGCACCGACAGGCCCGCGATGGCCGCCCGACGCGCCTCGATCTCGCCGATCGCCCGCTGGGCCTGTACGATCCGCTCGACGAGCAGGGGCGCTGTCCCGGCCGTCGCGAGCGACCGCCGCTCGGCCTCCAGCGTCCGGCGCCTCTCGTCGGTGCGCGCCCGCTGGGCCTCCAGTTCCGGGCCGAACTGGCTGCCGCGGCTGCCGATGAACAGCGCGCTCGATCCGCGTTCGAGCTGAAGCTCGTGGACCAGCGCGCCGACCACCCGCGTCGCATCACGGACCGTCTCCACCCGATGCGACGTCCGCAGCCGGTCGACGACGTCGAGCACGTTGCTCGCGACGACACCGACCACGCCGACGAGGGTGATCCCGATGGCGAGGGCAAGACGACCCCGGATGCTGGTCAGGAATTCGCGGATCGTCATGGCTTCGTCTCCGTCGTGACAGGTGTCGTGCGTGCCGTCGCGCCCCGGATGCCTTCCGCGGTCGCGAACGATCCATTCCGGGACTCTGGACCCGCGTGGCCTGTGGGTCGAGCGCGGATCGCGATCTCTATCCGTCATCGCGCCGACACCTGCGGCCGGACGTATCCGTTTTTCCGAGGTTCGCCGGTCGGTGCCGCGTGCCGCCCGCGACGGCCGTCCGGGCCGCATGGATCGGATGGAGATCGACATGTCGGGCGCAGGGCGACCGGGATCGTCGAGACGGGTCCGGTCGGTCCGCCGTCTCGACCCGGTTCCGCCCGCTCCTGCGGGCGCAGCGTCGTCCGCCCGCTCCTGCGGGCGCAGCGTCGTCCGCCCGCTCCTGCGGGCGCAGCGTCGCGGTTCCGAGGGCGGCGGTCACCCGGCCGTAGCCGGGCCCGTCAGCACGTCCGTCCCCGACGCCATCTCGGCGACCGCCGGGCCGGCCGCGCGCCGCAGGGTCCGCAGGCCTGCCAGAACAAGGTCGGACGGGACGCCGAGCTCCGTCCCCGCATCGTCGTTCGTCCGGCCGCTCATCGCTTCGCCTCCGCCGCATCGTTTCCCGCGCCGCGCCGTCGGCGCCCCGGCGCGCGGACGACAGGGGCGCGAGGGAGGGGCCGTGGATGAATCGTTCGGGCACATGCCAAACAACCACCCGTTCCGCGCAGGCCCTTGGCGGGGGCGGCGGGCGGTCCACATCAGAGGGGGAGCGGCCGTCGCGGCCGTCGCGCGCCCCCGCCCGAGCCGTCCTTGACCGACCCCGCCGATCCGCCCGCCGATCCGCCTGCGGCCCTGTCCGCCGCCCGCCGCCCGCCGCCGCCCGGCGCGGCGGGAACCGATCCGGCGCGTTTCCTCGCGGTGCGGCCGGGACAGGTGTGGACGGGCGGGGCCGGCGTCGGCTGACGCCCGCGGCAGGGGAGGGGAAGGGTGGAACCGTCGCGCTGGACGATCGGCACCGGGTCGGTGTTCGAGGAGATGGCGGGCTATTCCCGCGCGGTGGTGGACGGGGACTGGGTCTTCGTCTCGGGCACGGCCGGCTACGACTTCGCGACCCGGACGATCGCCGACGACCCGGCCGAACAGACCCGCCAGGCGCTGCGCACCATCGCCGACGCGCTGGCCAAGGCCAAGGCGACCCTGGCCGACGTCGTGCGGGTGCGCGTCTACGTCTCCGACCGCGCCCACGTCGCCCCGGTCTCGGCCGTGCTGGGCGGGACGTTCAAGGATCCCCGGCCGACCAACACCACCATCGTCTGCGGTTTCGCGATGCCCGAGATGATGGTGGAGCTGGAGGTCACCGCGCTCGCCCGGGGGCGCGCCACGCGTTGAGCGCGCGCGCGGTTTTTCCCTACGGGACAAAGGGTTGTGACCGAACCCGCTTCACAGCCGGGCACCTGTGTGGTCTAACTGGCGTCGTATACAGTTAGCCGACGCGCGGGGTTCATGCTGGAGCTGCGGGGGGTCGTCCGGTCGTTCGGGAGCATGAACGCCGTCGATGGCGTCGACCTGACGGTCGGCGCGGGAACGATCACGGGCCTGATCGGACCCAACGGCGCGGGCAAGACGACGCTGTTCAACATCGTCGCCGGGACGCTGCCGCCGACCGCGGGGACCGTGTCCTTCCGCGGCACGCGCATCGACGGGCAGACGCCCGACCGGATCTTCCGCCTCGGCCTCGCCCGCTCGTTCCAGATCCCGCGCCCCTTCGCCGGCATGACGGTGCTGGAGAACGCGATGCTCGTGCCCGTCGGCCAGGCGGGCGAGCGGTTCTGGAACAACTGGTGGGCGGCCGGCCGGGTGCGGGCGGAGGAACGCCGCGCGCGGGAGCGGGCGGCCGAGGTGCTCGCCTTCTGCGGCCTCGCCGACAAGCGGGGCGACCTCGCCGGGACCCTCTCGGGCGGTCAGCAGAAGCTGCTGGAACTCGCCCGCGTCCTGATGGTCGATCCGGCGATGATCCTGCTGGACGAGCCGGCGGCGGGCGTGAACCCGACGCTGCTGGAGACGCTGATCGAGAAGATCGTCGCGCTCAACGCGCGGGGCGTCACCTTCCTCGTGATCGAGCACAACATGGACATGGTGATGCGCATCTGCCGGCCCATCGTGGTGATGGCGCAGGGCCGCGTGATCTTCGAGGGGGAGGGCGCCGCGGTGCGCGCCGACCCGCGGGTGGTGGACGCGTACCTGGGGGACGTGGGGGCATGAGGGGCGGGCTTCGGTGCGTGGTTCCCCCTCTCCCTGTCCCTCCCCCCGGGGGGGGAGGG
>JBIJED010000174.1:0-6251 GCA_044343785.1 Azospirillales bacterium
CCCCGGCGGCCAGGTCTGGCGCGGCATCACCGCCACCCCCGTCCGCCGCGGCACGGTCCTGGGCTCCGACTATTGGGACGGCGCCCGGCCGGCCGAGGAACTCGTCGCCAGCGGCGCCCGCCACGTGCGCGGGGCGACGGTCTGGAGCCTGTCGCGCGACCTCGAGATCGGGGTGACGGTCGGCGGCGCCGCCCGGCCGGTGCGGGCGCGCCACGTGATCCTCGCCACCGGCGCGCTGGAGCGCCCGTTCCCCGTGCCCGGCTGGACGCTGCCCGGCGTGATGACGGCGGGCGCGGCGCAGATCCTGCTGAAGACGTCCGGCCTCGTTCCCGACGGGCCGACGGTGATGGCGGGGACCGGGCCGCTCGTCTGGCTGCTGGCCTCGCAGATCCTGGCGGCGGGCGGCCGGGTCGACGCCATCCTCGACACCACGCCGAAGGGGAACCGGGCGCGCGCCGCCCGTCACATCTGGCCGTTCCTGCGCTCGCCCTACCTCACCAAGGGGCTGGCGCTCCTCCTGGCGGTGCGGCGGCGGGTGCCCGTCGTCACGGGCGTCGGCGACCTGCGGATCGAGGGCGACGGGCGGGCCGAGCGGGTTGCCTTCCGGGCCGGCGGGCGGGCGCGGACGATGCCCGCGGGGCTCGTCCTGCTGCACCAGGGCGTGGTGCCGAACACGAACCTCGCCATGGCGGCGGGGGTGTCGCACCGCTGGGACGACGAGCAGCTCTGCTGGGTTCCCGTGCTCGACGCCGACGGCCGCACGGACGTGCCGGGCGTGGCCGTCGCGGGCGACGGGGCGGGCATCGGCGGGGTCTGGGCGGCCGTGGCGCGCGGGCGGATCGCCGCCTTCGCCGCCCTGCGGGCGCTGCGGCCGACCGCGTCGGTCGGCCCTTCGGAAGAGGAGGTCGCGGCGCGGACCGACCTCGCGCGGCACATGGCCGGGCGGCGCTTCGTCGACCTGCTGTACCGGCCGGGTCGGGAGACCCGGATCCCGTCGGGCGACACGGTCGTCTGCCGGTGCGAGGAGGTGACGGCGGCCGCGATCGTGGAGGCGGTCGGGCAGGGGGTGCAGGGACCGAACCAGATGAAGGCCTTCCTGCGCTGCGGCATGGGGCCGTGCCAGGGCCGGCTCTGCGGCCTGACGGTCACCGAACTCGTCGCCGACGCGCGCGGCGTTCCGCCGGACGCGGTCGGGCACTACCGCATCCGGCCCCCGGTGAAGCCGGTGACGGTGGCGGAGATCGCCGCCATGCCGCAGACGGAGGCGGCCGTGAAGGCGGTCGTGCGGGGCTAGGCGGCGATGGCGACCCCTCCCACGATCGCGGACACGCACCCCGCCGTCGCCCGGGACGTGGCCGCGGCGCTGCGGCCCGGCTCGCTCGTCGTGCTCTGCTGCGGCTACGTCGGCGGCACGCTCGTGTTCCGCCGGGCGCTCGCCGACGCCGCCTGGACGACCGTGACGGGGCGGATCGCCTTCGACGGGCTGGACCTGCCGGCCCGGCCCGCGGCGGCGCTGCGCGTGCGGCAAGCGCGGCTCGCCCGTGCCGCCGAGACCGCCGCGCGGGCACCCGCCCCTCGGCGACGATCCGGCCCGACCCGGGGGCGAGGAAGGCGACGTTCGGATCGATCGTGACGAAGGAGGTCGCTCCCTCCGACACCTTCTGGCAGGCCTTGCCCAGCGCGATGTCGAGCATCGTCATCAGGAGGCCGCCGTGCACCTCGCCCCGCCGGTTCGTGAGCGGATCGACCGCGTCGACGGCGAGGCGCGCGGTCGCGTCCGGTGCGTCCAGCTCCTCGATCCGGCAATGGACCATGAAGGGGATCGGGGTCATGCGCCCTCCCCGTCCCATCGGATCAGAGGAACGCGCGCCGTTCAACACGCCCGGCGCGGGGGTCAGGGGCGGACGGGCGCGTCCTGCTCGCGGACCTCGTCGTCGTAGCGCACCGGGACGAAACCGCGGTCGCGGAACACGACCCCGTCCCGCCGGACGACGACGCCGGGGCGGAGGCCGGGGACCCCGCCGTCGTCCTCGTCGTCGCGCTCGGTCTCGATGCGGCTGTAGCGCTCGCCGTTCCACTGGAGACCGGAGGACCGGAGGATCGAGCAGAGGTCCCGCGGCTCCAGATCGAGGATCCGGCGCAGGTGGTGGGGCGGCATGCGGCGGGACACGGCGTCGGCGATCTGACGTTCGAACATCTCTCCCTCCATCGAACAGATGTCGAGGATGCGCCGCCCGGGATGAAGCAATGGTAAAGGCCGCGGGCCCGGTCAGGCGCCCGCGGCGAAGAGCCGTCGGGAGCGGCGGCCGATCAGCACCACCGCGAGCGCGAAGGACCCGAGGCCGACCGCCGCCAGCGCCATGAGCGGCCCCCCGACGTCCGCCTCGAGCGCCGCCCGCGTCGCAGCACCCGCCATCACCTGGAGGCAGATCGCCGGCGCGATGCCGAGCGCGGTGGCCGTGGCGAAGACGGCGAAGGGGACCGACGTCGTGGACAGGATGTAGGTGAGCATGCTGGACGGGATCACCGGACCGAGCCGCAGGAGGAGCACGCCGCGGAAGCCCTCCGCCTCCACCGCCCGCGCGACCGCGCTCGAGCCCGCCCGTCGGTCGACGAACGCCGAGAGCCGCGGCCGCAGCAGCCGGCGGCCGATCCAGAAGGCGAGGCACGCGCCCGCGATCGAGCCGGCGAGGGCGAGGGGGATGGCCCAGTTCCCGTAGGCGAAGCCCGCCGCGACGCAGATCGCCGGCCGCGGCAGGAAGGCCAGGGCGCCGATCACCAGCAACGCCGCGACGGCCAGCGGCCCCCAGGGGCCGACGGCGTCCAGCACGGCGTGGATCCAGGCCGCGGGATCGACGGCAGGCAGGGTGGACATGGCGGGGGGCGCTCCGGGACCGCACGGGATGTGGTGCGCGGACCGCCCGGGACCAATGCCCTCAGGCCCCGACCTCCCGCCAGGCGGGAAGCACGATCGACACGGCGCTCCCGGCGCCGGGATCGGCGTCGAGTTCGAGGCGCCCGCCGTGCAGTTCGGCCAGGACGCGGGTGATCCGCAGCCCGAGGCCGGCGCCCTGCCCGGTCGCGACGGAGGCGGAGGGCGTCGGCAGGCCGCCGGCCCGCAGCCGGTCGAGGGTGGCGGGAGCCATGCCCCGCCCCTCGTCGCGCACGGTGATCCGGAAATCCTCGCCGGTGCGCCGGGCCTCGACCCGGACGGCGCGTCGGTCGGCCGTGAACTTGACCGCGTTGCCGAGAAGGTTGACCAGCATCTGCCTCAGGGCGTCGGAATCGGCGAGGAGGTGGACCTCCGCGATCTCCGGGGCCACGACCATCCGGACGTCGGCGGCGGGCCGCGCGTCGGACGCCAGCGTCCACGCCTCGCGCACCAGGTCGCCGAGGGGCACGGCCTCCTGGCGCAGGCGCCGTCCGCCGGCCTCCGCGGTCGACAGGTCGTGGCACTGGTCGACCAGTGCCACGAGATGGCCGCCCGCCTGCCGGATGGAGGCCGCGTAATCGCCGTAACGGGGATCGCCCAGCGGCCCCCAGAGCCCCCGCTCCATGGCGTCCGCGAAGCCGATGACGGCGTTGAGCGGGGTCCGGAGTTCGTGGCTGACCTGGGCGAGGAAGGCGCTCTTCGCATGGTCCGCCGCCTCCGCCCGATCGCGCGACCGGCGCGCGGCATCCTCCGCGGCCCGTTGCTGGATGGCGGCGGTCACCACGCCCGCCAGCCGCAGGGCCACCTCCCGTTCCCGGTCGGTCGGTCGGTGCGGACGGCGGCGATAGACCGCGAAGGTGCCGAGGACGACGTCCCGCCCCCGGAGCGGCAGGGACCAGCAGGCGCGCAGCCCGTTGGCGAGGGCGAGGGCGGCGTAGGGACCCCAGGCGGGATCCCGCGTCAGGTCCTCGGTCACCGCCTCCTCGCCGGTGGAGATCGCCCGCCCGCAGGTCCCGACCATCGGGCCGATCGCGATCCCGCGGATGGCGTTGCGGAAGGGTTCGGGAAGGCTGTCGCCGCCGCCCTCGGACATGATCCCCCGGGCAGGGTCCACCAGAATGACAGAACAGATGGCCCCCTCGACCAGGCTCTCGAACGCGTGGCAGGCGGTGCCGATCAGCGCCGAAAGCGGATCGCCGTCGACGAGACGGCGCAGGATCGTGCGCTCGGCCGCGCTCAACCGGCGGTCGATGTGCTCCTCCGTGACGTCGCGCCCGACGAGGAGGTGGCGGTCGTCGCGCGTGGGGACGGTCTGCCAGGAGAACCAGCGGTCGTCGTCGTCCGGCCGGGGATCGCGCACCAGCACCGCTGGCCCGGCCGGCCCGGGGTCGACGGACAGGAGGTTCGACACCGCCGGCCCGAGGCGGTCGCGGACGTGGTCGCCGGGCCGGATCCCCGGCCGGTTCGACCAGAGCACGTGGCCGCCACCATCGGAGGCCACCGCCCAGTCGCGGACCGCCGGAAGATCGATGGCGAGCGGACGCTCCGGCTCCATGGCTTCCCCCCTGACTGCCTTCGTTCCGGGGATTCGACAGGAAGAGCATACGCCTGTTTCCCTTCGAAGGCGTACAGACTTTTCCTCCTCGCGCGACGGTCGCCGCCCCCGGGGGTGCATACGTTTTCCCTCGACGCGCCGACCCCCCCCTCATAATACTTTCGTAGGTACATTTCTAAAGGCATACGCCTTCTAAGCAATTTCGTCGTCAGGGGGGCGCTTCCGTCCGCGCACGGCCCGCGGTGACCCGGCAGAGTGCGGACGTCCACGACGGTGCGGTTTCAAAAGGGAGTCGTTCATCCATGACCGATGCCACTGGTCTCTCGGCCAATCGTCCTCTCGCAGGCCATGTCGTCCGGCCGGACGACCTGGCCGCGTTCGTCGACGCCGCGGACGCCGCGCTCTGCGTGACCGACGAGACCGGCTGCTGCGTCGCCCTGAACGAGGCGGCGGCGATGCTGCTGGGCCTCGACCGGGGCGACCTTCTCGGACGCCCCGCCGCGCCCCTGATCGATGACGCGTCGGCGTGGCTGCGCACCGTCGTGCGGCAGACGGCGACGGTCGACGGGCGCTCCCTGGCGGTGACGACGCTGCGGCCGGTCGTCGAGAACCGCGGGCCGGACGTCGACGCCCTCGCCGACCTGCGGGCACGCCTCACCCCATCGGTCCGTGCGCTGGGGAACTTCGCGGAGATCTTCCGGTCCCGCACCTTCGGTCCCCTCGGGCACGACCGCTACGGCGACTTCGCGCTGGCGATGGGCGAGGCCGTCCGCGCGGTCGAGCGCGCGATGGAGGATGTCGCCGCCCAGGCGTCGGTGCAGGCCCTCCCGCCCCTGCTGGACGAGCGCGTTTGTTCGCTCCGCGGCCTCCTCACGGCGGCGCTCCGCCGGCACCGGCAGGACATGGCCGTCGACGTGGCCGGCGACGACGTGCTGGTGCGATGCGACCCGTCCCTGCTGGTCGAGGCGATCGACGCCATGATCGGTCCCGACCCGGCCGCGCGGCCGGCGGCGGTCGCCGCGACGATCGCGCGGCTCGTCGACGGGCGGACGGTGATCGGCATCCACCACCGCGACGACGGCTATCCGCTGGGCTGGGCCCGCAGCGCCGCCTGCCTGCCGCTCGACGGGCGCGACGCCATCATCGACGTCAGCGCCGCCCGGCGCATCTTCGAGGCGCACGGCGGCAGCCTCCTCGTGAACACGGAGGGCGACGCCGGGATCTCCGTCCTCGGCGTGATCGGCGCCGGCCGCCTGATCGAGGCGACGGCCCGGCCGCCCTCGGCGGGGGTCGAGATCCGGCGCGCGGTGTACGTCGACGCGACGATGGCGCCGACGGTCTTCGCCGCCCTTCCCCCCGGCGGCTACAGGCTGGACGCCGCGGGTCGGGTGCTGGCCCACGTCACCGACGGCGACACCCCGTCGGCGCCCGTGCCGACCGGCCGGCGACCGGCCGAGGGGCCCCTCGGCCCGATCTGGTCGGAGGGTTTGAAGCGCATGGTGCGGCGGGCCGCCGAACGGGGCGTCCGCGGCCTGTACGAGACGACGGTGGAGGTCGGCGACCGGCTGCGGATCCTCCACGTCGAGGTGGTCCCGGCGCAAAGACGCCCGGGCCAGTGCTGGCTCTTCCTCGGCGTGATCTGACGCGGACGGGCCGCCGGCCCGCCCTCGCCTCCCGCAGCGTCCGGTTCGACGGGCGCCGGCGGCCGGTCCCCGCGACGGGCCGGACCGCCGGCGCCCGTCGTCGTTCCGCGCCCCCACTCCC